>DATJEJ010000082.1:0-4672 GCA_035496795.1 Candidatus Omnitrophota bacterium | reverse complement strand
CACCCCCGGCCGATGCATCGATACGTGGCGGAGCCTGCCCGGCATCGCCCGACAGGGAGGACCATGGGAGCGATGGACGAGGGAATCCTCGCGGAGTTCCTGGCCGAGAGCTTCGAGAATCTCGCCCAGGTCGAACACGATCTGGTCGCGCTCGAACGGGATCCCGAGGATCGGAAGCGGATCGGCGGCATCTTCCGCGCCGTGCACACGATCAAGGGCACCTGCGGCTTCTTCGGATTCAAGAAGCTCGAGGCGCTGGCGCACGCCGGAGAGAATCTGCTGAGCCGGCTCCGCTGCGGCGAGATCGCCTTCACCCCGAGCCTTGCCGACACGCTGCTCCGCCTGGTGGACGCGCTCCACGCGATCCTGTCGGCGATCGAGACGACGCGGCAGGAAGGCGACCAGGAGTTCGCGCCGCTCATCGAAGAGCTGGTGCGCCTGGAGCGCGCGCCCTCCGGGACCTCGACGCCGCCCGATTCCCCGTCGACCGCCGAGGTCGAGACCGGCGCTCCGCCGCGGGGAGGCCTTCTCGATCCACTCATCGCCGAGGGGCGCCTCGACCCCGACGCGGTGGCGCTCGCGGCGCAGCAGCAGCGCCTGGGCGACCCGCGCCGGATCGGCGAGATCCTCGTCGACAACGGGGCGCTGAAACCGCAGGACGTCCTGGACGCGCTCCTCGCCCGCGGGGAGGCGCCGGCGCTGGCGCACGGCGAGAGCACGATCCGGGTGGACGTGGAGCTGCTGGACCTCCTGATGAACCTGGTCGGCGAGCTGGTCCTCGCACGGAACCAGCTCCTCCAGAAGGTCGCCTCGGCGGATCTCGCGGACCTCCCCGGCACGACCCAGCGCCTCAACCTGATCACGACCGAGCTGCAGGAGGGGATCATGAAGACCCGCATGCAGCCGATCGCGAACCTCTGCAACAAGCTCCCCCGCCTCGTGCGCGATCTCTCGATCGCGTGCGGCAAGGAAGTGCGGCTGGAGCTGGAAGGGATCGACACCGAGCTGGACCGCACGATCATCGACGCCATCCGCGACCCGCTGACCCACCTGATCCGGAACGCCATCGACCACGGGATCGAGACGAGCGAAGTCCGGCTGGCCCGCGGCAAGGCCGCCGAAGGGCGGATCCTCGTACGCGCCTACCACGAGGGCGGCAAGGTGCACCTGGAGGTCACGGACGACGGCGACGGCCTGCCGATCGCGCGGATCCGCGAGAAAGCGACGCGCGCGGGGCTGGTCCCCGCCGAGCGCATCCCCCGCATGACCGACCGCGACTGGGCGCAGCTCATCTTCCAGCCCGGGTTCTCGACGGCGGAGCGCGTCACGAACGTGTCGGGCCGCGGCGTCGGAATGGACGTCGTGAAGACCAACGTCGAACGGATCGGCGGCGCGATCGAGGTGGATTCGCAGCCCGGGCGTGGCGCCACGGTCCGGATCCGGATCCCGCTCACGCTCGCGATCGTCCCCGCGCTGATCGTGGCCGCGGCCGGCGAGCGCTACGCGGTCCCCCAGGTGAACCTCCTCGAGCTGATCCGCGTGGAGGGGGACCTCGCCTCGATCTCGATCACGACCGCGGTGGACGCGTCGCTGCTCCGCTACCGGGGAGGCCTCCTTCCCCTCGTGGACCTGCGCGACGCGCTCCACGTTCCCGCCGACGACGCCTTCCCCACCCCGACGGGGGCCCGGCCGATCGCCGTGCTGCAGGCCGACGGAGCCACGTTCGGCCTCGTGGTGGACGCCGTCGAGACCTCGCAGGAGATCGTCGTGAAGTCGCTGGGCGACCCGCTGCGCCAGATCCCGGTCTTCGCCGGCGCCACGATCCTGGGCGACGGCAAGGTCGCGCTGATCCTCGACGTGCCGGGTCTGGCCCGCCACTGCGGCATCACCGTGCGGGGGCATGCCGCGATGGAGGAAGTCGCCGACGAGGCGCCCACTCCCGTCGTGCCGACCCAGACGCTCATCCTATGCCGAGCGGGCGGCTACCCGGTGGCCATCCCGCAGTCGGACATCGCGCGCCTCGAGGAATTCCCGTGCGGCACGGTGGAGCGACTGGGCGAGCGGCGCGTCGTGCAGTACCGGGGCGGCCTCCTCCCGCTGGTCCCGCTCGCGGGGCTGCTCGGGATCGGGGCCGACACCGCGCTCGAGGCCGTCGAGCCCGCGGCGGGCGGAGCTTCGCTGCAAACGATCCGCGTGGTCGTCGTGGAGCGGGAAGGACACGCCATCGGTCTCGCGGTCGAGGAAATCGTCGAGATCCTGGAGGAGCCGATCGTGCCCGAGGCCTCCCCGCGCGCGGGCGTGCGCGGCTCCGCCGTGATCCGCGGGCACGCGACCGACCTCCTGAACCTCGAGGCCCTGCTCGCGTCCAGCGGCCAGCCCGCCATGGCGGCGGGAGCCTGAGCGGAGGAACGGACCATGGAAGGCGAGCGGGTGCTCTGCACGTTCCGCGTGGCCGAGCTCTTCCTGGGGCTCGACATCGCGTCGGTCCAGGAGGTGCTGCGCGGCCAGGAGGTGACCCGCCTCCCGCTCGCGGCGGCGCCGGTGCGGGGCATCATCAACCTGCGCGGACGGATCGTGCCCGCCGTGGATCTGCGGCGCTGCCTGGAGCTGGCGCCGGCTCCCGAGAGCCTCGAGCCCGCGACGATCGTCGTGCGGGGGCCGGAGGCCGCGGTCAGCCTGCTCGTGGATGACGTCGGCGACGTGATGACGGTATCGGAGGAGACGTTCGCGCGGACGCCCGAGACGGTGCGGGCGAGCGCGCGCGACCTCCTGCGCGGGGTGTTCCCGCTGGAAGACCGGCTCCTGCTGGAGCTGGATTTGGGTCGCGTGCTCCGGGCGGCGTACGCCTAGGGCTCGAAGCGAAGGGACCCGGCTCATGGGCCGGGCGCCAGGGAAGGAGCGAACGACGATGGTCCTCACGGTTCGGCGCCAGCTGGTCGGGAGCGCGCTCTTGGCTCTCGTCGGCTTCCTCGTGTTCGGGGTGGTCGCCTACGTCACGGTGAGCGAGCTCAAGATCAACGGGAAGCGCTACCACCGGATCACGCAGGGCAAGGATCTCGTGGCGGACGTGGTCCCGCCGCAGGAGTACCTGGTCGAGTCCTACCTCGCCGTGCACCAGATGCTGGGAGAGACCGATCGCCGGCGCCTGGACGACCTGATCCAGCAGGGGCAGGAGCTGCGGGCCAATTTCGAGGCGCGCCACCAGCACTGGGAGAAGACGCTTCCCCCAGGCCCCCTTCGGGATGCGCTCCTCAAGGCCGCGTATGAGCCGGGCGCGGAGTTCCTCCGGATCAAGGACGACGAGTTCGTGCCCGCCGTGCGCCGCGGCGACGCCGAGGGCGCGCGCCAGATCGCCGATACCCAGCTGAAGCCGCTCTACGAGCAGCACCGGAAGGCGGTGCTCGAGGTGGTGCAGCTGGCCCGCCAGGCGACCGAGCGGGAAGAGAAGGACGCGCTCGCGTTGACCCAGCAGCGCACCGCCCTGGTGCCGCTCGTGGGGGGCCTGCTCGCGCTGGTCACCGTGGGCATCGGGCTCTTCGTGTCGCGCCGCCTCGTGGGCGCGATCGAGCAGACGCGCCAGGTGGCCGAGCGTACCGCCGACGGCGATCTCACGTCGCGGGTCGGGTACACCTCGAGCGACGAGCTGGGCCAGCTCGCGACCGCCACGAACCGCATGGTGGAGTCGCTCCGCTCGATCCTCTCCCACATCGGCGACCGCGCGGTGACGCTGGCCACGGCCTCCGAGGAGCTCTCCTCGGTGTCCACGCAGATGATCTCGAGCGCCGAGGAGACGTCGCAGCAGGCGAGCATGGTCTCCTCGGGATCGGAGCAGATCAGCCGCAACGTGGAGAGCGTCTCGGTCTCGGTGGAGCAGATGATCGCGAGCATCCAGGAGATCTCCAAGAACACGAGCGAGGCCGCGCGCGTGGCCACGGTGGCCGCGGGCGAGGCGGACCTCACGAACACCGCCGTGAACAAGCTGGGCGAATCGAGCGCCGAGATCGGCAAGGTCGTCCAGGTGATCAACACGATCGCGCAGCAGACGAACCTGCTCGCGCTGAACGCCACGATCGAGGCGGCCCGCGCCGGCGAGGCGGGGCGCGGCTTCGCCGTCGTCGCGAACGAGGTGAAGGAGCTGGCGAACGAGACCGCGACGGCCACCAAGGACATCAGCCGGAAGATCGAGGCGATCCAGGCGGACACGTCGGAAGCGATCGGGGCGATCGGCAAGATCAGCGACACGATCCAGCAGATCAAGGACATCTCGAACTCGATCGCGACCGCGATCGAGGAGCAGCTGGCCACCTCGGGCGAGATCGGGCGCAACCTGACCGAGGCGGCGCGCGGGAGCGGCGAGATCAGCGCCGGCATCGTGAAGGTGGCCGAGATCGCGCGCGACACCGCGGGCAGCCCCGAGAACACGCAGAAGGCGGCGGAGGAGCTGGCGCGGCTCGCGTCGGAGCTGCGCGCCCTGACGCAGCGCTTCCGCTCCTCGGAGGAGCCGGTCGCGGAGGACGCGGCGGCTCATGTGGCGGCGGCCGCACCCGCCACGGTGCTGGCCATGGCGGCCGCGAAGGGCCGCGCGCGGCCCGCGGACGGGGCGGAGAGCGTTGCGGCGCGGCAGCCCGACGTGCGTCGGGCGGGTTGAGCGCCAGCGGCACGGCAGCGGGAC
>DATJEJ010000081.1:0-23888 GCA_035496795.1 Candidatus Omnitrophota bacterium | reverse complement strand
GCCGGCGCGTCGACGTAGGTCTTGTCGTAGGGATCGAGCGTGACCGTAAAGGATGGGATGTTGTCGGCGAGGAGGAGCCCGTTCCGGTCGCGGATCTCCCCGCGCGGCGCGACGATCACCTCGACGCGGATCCGGTTTTCCTCGGAGAGCTCGCGATACTTGGCGCCCTGGAGCACCTGCATCGTGAAGAGGCGCAGCACGACCAGGGAAAAGACGACCGATACCGCGATGGTGAAATGGCGCTGCCGGTGGCGCGCCCCGCTCAGCGATTCGGGGTCGAACGGCACGTCAGGACTCGTCGGCGAGGAGCGGCCGCTTCCAGACGTTCTCCACCAGCGCCAGGATCACCAGCACCACGAGCGCCGTGTAGAGCGCCGAGGGGACGGCGATGGTCAACATCTGCTTCGCGAAAAGTCCAAAGTCGCCCAGCGAGGAGGCGGCGAAGTAGATGACGTCGTGCGCCAGCATGGCGAAGAGGAAGAAGGCGAAGCGCACCCCCACGTTCGCGCGGTGCACCCGGAACCCGGCCTTGGCCACGGCGAATCCCACGATGGTCTTGGAGAGCGCGTTCAGGCCGAGCGGGCCGGGCGCGTCCAGGTCCTGGATCAATCCGACCAGGAATCCCCCGGCGGTGCCGGCGATCGGCCCCCGCATCCATCCCAGATACACCACGAACGCGACGAGCAGGTCCGGGCGGATCCCCGCGATCTCGAAGCGGTAGAGAAACGTCGCCTGGAGGATCATGGCGACCACGAGGACGGCGACGTCGCGGACGCTCTTCATCGGAGCGCCCTGGCGGCGAGCGATTCGGCCGGCGCCGCGGCCGCCGCGGCCCGGCGGAGCGAGTCGGCGGCGGCGCTGTCCGCGGCCGACGGGTAGAAGTCGGACGGCACGGAGCCGCCGCGCGCCGAAGGCACGTAGATCAGCACCTCCTCCAGCTTCCGGAAGTCGACCGCCGGATCCACGACGATCTCCTTCGTGAGTCCGTTCGGCTCGAGACCCACGCGCTCCACGGTGCCGATCCGGACGCCCGCCGGGAAGATGCCGCCGAGCCCGGAGGTCAGGACCTGATCCCCCGGCTTCACGTCCTCCTGGGAGGAGACGTAGAGGAGATCCAGCGTCGGGCGGTCCCCGTATTCCCAGCGGACGACGCCGTCCACGCGCGAGCGCTCGATCCGCGCGGCCACGGCGCAGTCGCGATGGAGCAGCGTGAGCACGCGCGCGGCGTGCCGCGACGTCCGCTCGATCCGCCCCACCAGTCCGTCGGGGGTGAGGATCGCGCGGTTCGCCTCGATCCCCTCGGCTTCCCCCTTGTCGAGGGCCAGGCTTCCGCCGAGGCGGTCGAGCGAGCGGCCCACCACGTGCGCGGAGACAAGGTCGTAGGGGTGGCGCTCGGCCAGGTGCAGCAGGCGGCGCAGGCGCTCGTTCTCGCCCCGCTCGGCCCGGGTCTCGTCCAGCTCGATGGTGAGGCGCGCCACGCGCTGGCGCAGGCGCTGGTTCTCCCAGTAGACCGCGACGCCGCGGTCCACCCAGCCGACGACGATCTCAGCGGGTGCCAGGAGGGTGTGCTGGAGGAACCAGACGGTCCGGGCCTGAGACTTCGGCCCGAGCAGCATGAGGGTCAGCGACGCGGAGACGGCGACGACGAAGACGGTCCAGTCAGTCCGGCGTGTGAACAGGTACCGCAGCATCGGGACTCACGCCCGAGGCTCAGTCACGCACCACCGACATGAGCACCTTCTCGTATTGAGTGGGGTCGTCGAGGATCTTGCCGGTCCCCAGCACCACGCAGGAGAGCGGGTCTTCCGCGACCGTGATCGGAAGATTCGTGGCTTCGCGAAGGAGCATGTCGATGCCGCGCAGGAGGGAGCCGCCTCCCGTCATGACGATCCCGCGGTCGACGATGTCCGAGGCCAGCTCGGGCGGCGTCTTCTCCAGGGACTGCATCAGGGCGTCGACGATCTGCTGCAGCGGCTCGCTCAGGGCCTCGCGCACCTCGACGGACGAGATCTTCATCGTCTTCGGAATGCCGGCCACCAGGTCGCGCCCCTTGATCTCCATCTCCTCCTCCTGTTCGAGGCGGAAGGCGGAGCCGATCTTGATCTTGATCTGCTCGGCGGTCTGCTCGCCGATCAGCAGGTTGTACGCTTTCTTCACGTACTGGACGATCGCTTCGTCCATCTCGTCGCCGCCGACGCGGATCGACTGCTGGTTCACGATGGAGTTCAGCGCCATGACGGCGATCTCGGTCGTGCCGCCGCCGATGTCGATGATCATGTTCCCCGACGGCTTGCCCACCGGCAGACCCACGCCGATGGCCGCGGCGATCGGCTCGGGAACCAGGAGCACCTCGCGCGCGCCCGCATGCTGCGCCGAGTCCTGCACGGCGCGCTTCTCCACCTCGGTGATGCCCGATGGAACGCAGATGATGATGCGGGGGCGAACCCACGTGCGGCGGCGGAGGGCCTTCTGGATGAATTCGCGGAGGAGGTCTTCGGTCTTCTCGAAGTCGGCGATGACGCCGTCCTTGAGCGGCCGCACCG
This sequence comes from Candidatus Omnitrophota bacterium, assembly GCA_035496795.1. GTDB lineage: Bacteria > Eisenbacteria > RBG-16-71-46 > SZUA-252 > SZUA-252 > DASQJL01. The sequence goes on along the minus strand of DATJEJ010000081.1, from coordinate 21,345 downwards.
CGACGATCTCGTCGGGCGTGCGGCCCAGCATGCTCTTCGCTTCCTTGCCCACCGCGATCACGCGGTTCGTGGTGCGGTCCACCGCCACGACGGAGGGCTCGTTCAGGACGATCCCTTTGCCTCGGAGGTAGACGAGCGTATTCGCGGTGCCCAGGTCGATCGCGACGTCGTTCGAGAACACACCCATCACCTGGTCGAGAAACATCCGTGCCTCCCGAACGAATTCGTGCGAGGTGGCAGGCTGGGCCGCCGCCGCTTCCCGTCGTCAGCCACCCCCCTAGAAACTCCCAAGTCGGCGACCTCGTTGGCGATCCGCGCGGGCACAGCAAGCGTTGAGGTGCGAAGCGAAGGCAACGTATCAAACGCACTACGGAGGCGCAAGTCCGGATTCTCCACGGAAGCCGCGTTGACAGGCTGGGATACGGGTGCTAGCGTCCGCCGAGGGACGGGTGTCGCCCGCGACGTGACAGGGAGGGTATCGGCCATGGCGGGATCGAACTTGAGGTTCCTCGGAAACATCGCCCTTCTTTTCCTGCTCGCGGCTCCGGCCGCCCTCGCCGCCCCGCCCACGGGCGGCTCCGGGAGCGACCGGGATCGCGGCACGGGGCGCCAGCCCAACGTCGACGAGATGAAGACGCTCGGCGTCGACCGCAATCTCGCCTCCTTCGCCGGAACGGTCCTCGACGTGAACAACCGGCCGATCGGCGGCGTCCAGGTCTCGCTCTTCATGGGCGGCGACGTCGTCGGCCGCGCCGTGACCGGGTCCGACGGAGATTACGAGCTCCGCGCCCCGTACGACCCCTCCAATGACGTGACGGTCCTTCTCTGGTACGTCGCGCCCGACCGGACGCTGATGCCGAAGGAGCTGGTCATCCAGGAGTCGAGGGCCAGCCTGGAGAACGGTCTCATCTCCAAGTGCGTGCCGCGGGCGACCCTCTCACCCGGGCGGCAGTTCCGGGTCTACCTGTTCGACAGCGACAGCCGGAACAAGGAGTTGGCCGAGTCGGGCTGCCTGCCCTAGGCGGGCTCGTAAGTCAGCTCGGCGGGGCCGCCCGAGCCGCCGTCAGGCGGCCCCGCGATGCAGGCGCTCCAGCGCCCGCTCCGTCACCTGCTTCCGCTCCCGAACCATCTCGGCGATGTCCGCCGGCAGCTCCCGCCGCAACAGCTCGTCGTAGATGTAGCGCGCCCTCCCCGGGTTGTTGAGGGCGCGGCGCTCGATGTCCGCGCTCCGGAGGAGGGCCAGGGCGGCGGCGTGCCGCTCGGGGTAGCTCCGCCCGTAGGCCTCGTAGGCGCGGCTCGCCTCGCTGGGGCGCCCCAGCTCCTCGAAGCCACGCGCCACCCGGAGCTGCTCCACCGGTGGCAGCACCGCCGCCAGGCCGAGCAGCCGCCGCATCTCTTCGTAGGCGTCGCACGCCGGCTCGATCGCGCCGCGCTTCAGCCACGCCTGGATCGCCTCGATGAACCGGTCCCCCGCCTTTCCGTCCTGGTGCACCACGCGCAGCAGGCGCGCCGCGTGGGCCAGCGCCTCGGGGTCCCGCGGGCGCGTCACGAGGTAGCCCTCGTACTCTCCGAGCGCGGCGTACCACTCCCCCCGCTCGGAATAGCGGGCCCCCCGGGCCAGGCGGTGCTCCAGCCGTCCCTCGGGGGCCAGCCCCATCACGAAGCCGAAGAAGGCGCCGAAGAGCGCCCCGCCCAGGTGCGCCACGACGGCGGTCTCCGAGGCGGCGCCCGAGATGAAATAGATCCCGGAGAGCAGGAACCAGAGCCCGATCCCCACCAGGGCGGGCAGCGTCACGCGGGCCGGACGGACCGTGCCGTGCAGGAAGAGCACCGTCACCGAGACGAACCGCAGGCGCGCGAAGTAGAGCCGCACCGCGAAGAGGCCCATGAGCCCCGACACGGCCCCCGAGGCGCCCACGATCGGAACCGCGGCCAGCTCGGGCGTGAAGGCGAGGATCGCCGCGGCCTGGGCCAGGTTCGCGAGCCAGCCGCAGGCCAGGTAGGCCAGGAGGTATCGGGTCGTCCCCAGCCTCGATTCGAGCGCGGGGCCGAAGACCGAGAGGAAGACCATGTTCCCCAGGAGGTGGAGGAATCCGGTGTGCAGGAAGAGCGAGACCAGGGCCGTCGGGATGGTCGGGTCGGCGGCCTTGAAGGACATGGCGTAGAGCGCCTCGACGTTCCCCCCGCTGACGAGGATCGCGCCGAAGGCCGCCAGGTTCAGGAGCACCAGCCCGAGCGTCGCCCAAGGGGTCCCCCGGACCCGGGCGTCCGTCCCGACCGGCAGCCAGTAGAAGTAGTACATCGGCCTAGGAATAGCACGACCAGCCCCTTGAAGGCAGCCCTTCTCGTTCTCTACACTACCCGGCGCCGAAATCGATCGCCGCACGCCCGCGCACGCCGGTCCCCGGCACGCCGCCATCACCAAAGGAAGGCCATGGAAAGCGTCACCCATACCGGTATGGACATGGGCACCGAGCTCCAGAAGGAGCTGGACCCGCTGGAAAACGCCAGGCTCCAGTTCGAAGAGGCTGCCGCCCGGCTCAAGCTGGACCCCTCCTTCCTCCAGATCATCAAGGAGCCGCGCCGCGCCACCATCGTGAAGCTCCCGGTCCACATGGACGACGGGACGTTCCGCGTGTTCACCGGATACCGGGTGCAGCATTCGATCATTCGCGGCCCGGCCAAGGGCGGGATCCGCTACCACCCCGACGTCACGCTGGAAGAGGTCATGGCGCTCGCCGCTTGGATGACCTGGAAGTGCGCGGTCGTCGGCATTCCCTTCGGCGGCGGCAAGGGGGGGATCCAGTGCGATCCCTCGAAGATGTCCATGGGCGAGCTGGAGCGGCTCACCAGGCGCTATACCGCCGACATGATCGACGTGATCGGGCCCGAGTCGGACGTTCCCGCCCCCGACGTGAATACCGGCGAGCAGACGATGGCCTGGATCATGGACACCTACTCGATGCACGCGCGCCACACGGTGACGTCGGTGGTCACCGGAAAGCCGCTCGCGCTGGGCGGCTCCGCCGGGCGGCGCGAGGCCACCGGCCGCGGGGTGCTCTTCTGCGTCCGCGAGGCGGCGAAGCGGATCGGCCTCAATTTGAAGGGCGCGAAGGTCGTCGTGCAGGGGTTCGGCAACGTCGGATCGGTGGCTGCGGACCTGCTGGCGAAGGACGGCGCCAAGATCGTGGCGGTCAGCGACGTGCACGGCGGCGTGCAGAATCCGAACGGACTCGACATGCCGGCGCTCCTGCAGCATCTCGCCATGACCAAGTCGGTCGCGGGGTTCTCCGGCGGAAAGCCGGTCCAGGGGAAAGCGATCCTCGAGGTTCCCTGCGATATCCTGATTCCCGCGGCGTTGGAGAATCAGATCACCCACGCCAACGCGGGCAAGATCAAGGCGCGGATCGTCGCCGAGGGAGCGAACGGCCCCACGACGACGCGCGCCGACAAGATCCTGAACAAGGCGGGCGTGCTGGTCGTCCCGGACATCCTCGCCAACAGCGGCGGCGTGACCGTCTCCTACTTCGAGTGGGTCCAGGACCGGCAGGGACTCTTCTGGCGCGAGCAGGAAGTGAACGATCGCCTCGAGCACATCATGGTGCAGTCCTTCCACGACGTCGCCGCGATGGCGGACGAGCACAAGGTGTCGTTCCGAGTCGCGGCGTTCATGCTCGCGATCAAGCGGGTGGTGGACGCGATTCAGCTGCGCGGGGTGTATGCCTGATCCATGTCCCGCGCCGCTTTGCGGCGCGGAAAGCAGCGCGCGCACTAATCGAGGCCGTGACGATAGGCAGTGTCCACGCGGGGGACATCTGTCGCCGAATTCACCGGCGCTGGCGAGTGTGAAACGGGCGACAGTTGTCACGCCAGCTGACATGGCCTCGCGTGACTTCGACGTCGAGCATCGTAATTGTATTCGAGACGAGGTGAGCAGTCGCACGAGACGAGGTGAGCAGTTCCGCGATACGACGGGCGCAACCCTACGAAACGACGCCCTCCTCGTAGATGAGCCTGCCCTTGGCCAGCGTCGCTCGTGCTCCAAAGGGCACGGGATAATTCCTGCTGCCATGCCCGGCGCATAGCCCCGACCACGCGGGAATCCCCAGCGGCTTCAGGTGGTCGGTCAGGACTTCGCGCAGGCGAAGCTCGCGGTAGCCTTTCCGCGGCAGGCAGCGGGTGAAGTCGCCCAGGACGATGCCCCTCACCCCTTTCAGCCACTTCCCCTCGCTCAAGGCGCAGAGCATCCCGTCCACCTTGTAGGGCGGCTCGTTCACCTCTTCCAGGAAGAGAATGCATCCGCGCAGCGCGGGAAGGTGACCCGCGGCCGCCGCGTAGTGGACGAGCGCCAGGTTGCCACCCATCACGCAGCCCCGCGCCGGGCCCGAGGCGCCATCCACGCGGCGCGGCGCCGCGAACGTGCGTACCCGCTCGGAGGGCATCGGCTGCGTGAGCCAGGCGAGGAGGCGCGCGACCTCGGTTCCGCGCCGCGCGCCCAACCCATGCAGATTCGGTCCGTGCAGCGTGCGCACGCCGGCGTGCCGCGCGATCCCCAGGTGCAGAAAGGTGGCGTCGGAAAAGCCGGCGAAGAGCTTCGGATCGCGGCGCAGCGCGCTCCAGTCGACGCCGGATGCCAAGCGCATGGCGCCGTAGCCGCCGCGCGCCATGAGGACGCACCGGATGTCGGGATCGCGGAACATCCGGTTCAGGTCGTCCAGCCGCGCGCGATCGGAGCCGGCCAGGTGGCCGCGGCGATCGCGCACGTGCTTGCCGAACACGATCCGGAAGCCCGCCTCCTCGAGGACGCGCGCTCCGGAGACGAGAGCGCGCGGCAGCACCGGCCCGGAGGGCGCGACGACGCCGATCCGGTCCCCAGGGCGCAGCCTGGGCGGGGCGATCGCCTTCAACGCGGAATGCGGGGCGGCGGCGAGCCCATCATCCCGCTCGCTTCCCCTCCCCGCCGGGCCAGCATTCCCACCAACCGTTCCTCCAGCTGCTTCCCCAAGGTCGTGCTTCCCCGGTTGCCGTTGGTGATCACGGCGAACGCGATCCGCTCGCCCGACGCCGTGGTCACGTACCCCGAAAGGCTGCTCACGTTGGTCAGCGTGCCCGTCTTCGCGCGCAGGTTGGCCGCCGGATCGAGCCCCGGGAACCGCCGCCTCAGGGTGCCGTTCTCCCCGGGACCGGCCAGCCCCTCCCGGAACGGAGCCGCCAGGGCCGAATCCCGGTCCATCGCCACCAGCCACGCCGCGAGAGCGCGCGCGGTGGCGAGATTCTGAGGCGAGAGGCCCGAGCCGTCCACCAGCGAGAGATCGAGCGTGTCCACCCCGGCCGCGGCCGCGGCGCGGCGCGCCTCGACCAGCCCCGCCGCGCGCCGCTTCTCGCGCGGCGACGGATCCAGCAGGTGCAGCAGCGCGTCGGCTTCGGCGTTCAGGCTGAGCGCGTGCACGACTCCGATCATGGCGGACGCCGGAGGGGAGAGGACCGTCAGCACCCCGGACGCCCGATCCCGCCGCACGGCCGCCCATCCCGTATCGGCCGCCGCCGCGCGTTCCGGAGCGGCGCCGCCCTTCCCGGACGCGCTCCCGCTCCCGCCGGCCCCCCCGAGAAGACCCGCGCCGAGCGTCTCGCGCGGAACGAGGCGCACCTCCGGACGTTTGAGCTCGATCCCCGCGCGCCGCATGGCGCCGAGCAGCCAGAGCCCGGCCGCCGAGTCGGGCTCGGGCACCGAGACCTGCTTCTTCAGCACGGCACCGCGCGGCACGGCGCCCGACACGCGCAGCGAGCGGGAGCCCAGCGCGCGGTCGAGATCGATGCCGCCGGCGGAGCCCTCGGGAAGCGCAGCAGGCCGGGCCGCGATCGTGATCGGCGTCTCCGGCGGATCGAGGGCCAGGTCCACGTCCTTGGAGCCACCGGTCGCGGTCAGCGTCGCGGAATTCCCGTTCGCCATCACCGCGTTCGGGAGCGTCCCGTACGACCAGGGCACGTCCTCGACCGCCCACCCCGGGCCGTACCCCTCGTCGGCGAAGAGGGTGCCGTCCACCCAGAGCGTCCCCTCGAAACGCTGAAGCCCGCCGGCGCGGAGGAGTATCGCGAGGGAGTCGAGGAGGCCTCTCGAGCCGGGCGCGAGAATCTGCATCACGTCCGGGACGCCCGCCGGCCGGAGCACGAGGTCTCCCTGGAGACGCACCCCGTTCTTGCCCCTCTCCACCCTGCCTCGCGCCTCGATCGTCGTCGGGAAGCGCGCGGAGGGGCCGTAGCGGCGCAGGAAGGCAGCCGTCGTGAAGATCTTCGTGTTGCTGCCGGGGATGAGGCGGCGGTCCTCGTTCAGGGCGAACAGCGTGTCGCCGCGATCGAGGGACACCGCGAGCGCCCCGACGTCGGCCTGGCCGTCGAGCAGGTCCACGGCCGCCCGGAGCGAGTCGGCCAGGGGTCCGCGGACGCACACGGGGGAGGCATCGGCGCTCCCGGCCCCAGCGGCGAGAAACGCCACGACCACGGCGGGCAGGATCCGAAACGAAGGGGGGCGGACCCCGAAGGGCCCGCCCCGTCGCAGCACGCTCGCGCTACCGCGGATCAAAATGCGATGTGGAGCGAAACCTGCTGATTGTCGTCGAAGAAATCGCCCACGTGCTGGCCCGCCCAGTCGAGGGCCAACGGACGGTCGCCCAGCTTGAAGTTGAATCCGGCGCCGTACGAGTAGCTGTAGAGGTAATTCGTCTGCCGGTCCGCTTCCTTGATCGGCACCTGCCCGACGAACCCCCCGCGGAGCGCGAGGAAGTTCCCGATCGGGACCTCGGCGCCGACGTGGTACTCGTCCGTCGTGAAGTTGTTCCCCTGGAAAGCGCCCATGACCGTCGCGTGCCGCTCCGAGCCCCCCATCGGCAGATCGTAGGAAACCCCGATCTGGAGGTAGGACGGCATTTCGAAGGCCGCGGCCTGGAGCTGGAGCACGTGCCCGCTGGACGCCGGATCGTCGCTGGGCAGCACCACGCGCTGCTCCAGGTTGGATCCGCTGAACCGCATGTCGGGGCCGATGTTCTTCATCGCGAACCCGAACCGGAGCCCGCGCCAGCCGGTGTCGTACTGCACTCCGAGATCGATCGCGAAGCCGGTGGCGCTCACGTCGGCCACCTTCTCGGAGATGTACGCCCCGCTGACGCCCAGATGGACCCGGTCCGTCATGCGGCGCCCGTAGGTGATGCCGAACACTCCGAAGTTCGGGTTCAGCACCTCGCCCGTCCCGTCCGGCGCATCCTCCGTCGTCACGATGATGTCGCCGATGTTCAGGACCTTCGCCGAGAACGCGATCTGCCCCTGGCTGCCCATGTGGGTGGAAATCGCGCCGTAGTTCACCTTGGAATCACCAAGGTAGCTGCTGTAGGAAATCATCCCCTCGCTCTGATCGGTGCCCGCGAGGGATGCCGGATTCCAGTACATGTTGCGGAGACCGTCCCCAACCGCCACCGTCGAGCCTCCGGTCGCGATCGACGCGGCTCCGACCGGGATGCGCAGCTCCTGCGCTCCCGAGGTGCCGATACGGTCCAGCCCGCCGGCGCCGGCCGTAGCCGCCTGCGCCAGCACGGCGGCAGGCAGGACCCATTGCATCAAGAACCGCTTCATGGTTCCGACCCTCCGTCCCTTGGAAGGATGGTTCGTTTTCGTTGGTCTCATGTCCGCCCCCGTTCGCATCAGAAGTTGTCGAGCCGTTCCTGCTCGACGAAGACGGCGACACGCAAGGTCGTAGCCCCGATTCCGGCCACCTCGATGCGAGCGATGTAGATCCCGCTCGCCACCGGCAGACGGTTCTCGGTATTCAGGTCCCACGTGATCTGGGAGCTGGACATGTCATTCCCGGCCTGCGCCGACCGGCGGATCGTACGGACGAGGTCTCCGGCCAGATTGAAGATCCGGATCGTGACCTCTCGGGAGCCGGGAATGTTCGTGAACTTGAGCACCCGGTCGAACTGGGAGAGCTCGTACTGCGAGTGCGCGTAGTACGGATTGGGCACCGCGCGGATCTTGGTCAGATTGTTGCCCACGACCGAGCCCGGCGCCGCGCCCGCGGGCACCGTGCGGAAGGCGAAGACGTCGCCCGGGCAGAGCGAAGGACCGCGAATCAGGATCCGGCCCGGGGCCGGAAGCGTCGCGGTGGATCCCGGCGCCTGGAAGAAGGTGAGCCGCCCGTACGATTCGTCATTCGCCGAGTAGTCACCCGAGGTGATCGCCGTGTTCCAGGCCACGCTCGCGTAGGGGATGTCGCGGACGTAGAGCGCATCGCCAAAGTCGAACTTCCCGTTCGCGTTGCGATCGCGGATCTCCGGCGTGATCCGCACGTCGTCGCTGGGATCTTGAAGCGAGCACTGGCCCAGGTCGTAGAGCTCGAACGGAACCTTGAACGTGGCTTGGGGCGAATCGGCGCCCCCCGCATACGCCCAGGCGTATTCGGTCGTATCCGGAAGAACCCGGATCAGGAAGTCGTGCCCCAGCTCGGGGAGATCCCCGTCGAAGATCCAGTCCTCCGGGGGCACCGGGTCCGGATAGTCCAAATAGTTGCTCAGGATGTACGTCCCCGCCGAATCCACGACCGTCCCCGATATGAAGTTGATGGAGTCGACCGCGCAGGCGAGGCAGGCGCCGCCCTCCAGCTGCTGGACCACCGCCGGCGTGGTGTTCTCGGTGAACACCGGCGTGAATCCGTTCACGATCGCGGATGTCTGGTTCGTGACGATGGTGTCGCCAGTGACCGTGTTGACGATGCTGAACTCACCGTTCGGCCCGACGACGACCAGGTGGTACGTGGAATCGGCGACGGTGGGCGAGACCTGCTGGATCGCGAACGTATTCCCCACGAAGGACCCCGCGATCTGGGTCGTCGGCACCGTGAAGATCGCGTTGCTCCCCTTCGGAACCGCGTGGACCACGTTGAGCGCGCTCTCCAGCACGTCGCTCACGATCCCCAGCTGGTTCACGCCGAGCACATAGGGCGTCACGTTCAAGCTGTCGTACGAGAACGCGGTCACGGCGAAGTAGTAGTCCTTGTAGTTCACCAGCCGCCCGCCGCGGATCGCGTCGTTCGTGATGTCCAGCTGGAAGCGAAGCCCCTCGTCGGTGCCGTTGATCACGAGCGTCCGCTCGACGGCCCCCACCGCGGAGTTGAAGAGATCGGAGTAGATGGGTCCGATCGCGTTCCCCGCCTGATCGAACGTGGCGATGACCTTGGGGGTGCCGCCGCCCGCCGAGGGAAGCTGCCAGACCCGGTAGCCCTCGAACACGAAGTCCTGCCCGAGGAACGCATTGGCCGAATGCGTGCCCACGGCGGTCCGATCCCAGATCAGCCGGACCGCCCGGTCGAGCGGCTGCACGTACACCGTCGGGCTCGGAGGCGGCTGCGGGATGTCGAAGTTCAGGTCGAACACGGTCTGCGCCGCCGTGTCCTTGTTCTTCAAGTCGTTGACCGACGAGATCCGATCCGTGCCCTGGCCGATGATGATCGCCGTCACGACCTCCTGCGTATCGCCCGGGGCCATGGTGAAGGGTCCCGACGAGAGCTGGAGCCGGCGGTCGCCGGGGTTGGAGTCGAGCCAGTTCGTCGCCGTGCTCGCGGCGTTCAGGTTGAGCCCCGAGACCTGGAACTTCGTGATCGCCAGGGTCGTGTCGTTGAGCACGTGGATCGGGCTGCCGTCCTTGTTGAGACCGCTCATGTAGTTGTAGGTCTCGACCTGCGACGAGGGGTCGGTCCCGTTCACGTACTTGTTGAACGAGGTCATCCCGAGCGGATTCCCTGCCACCGAGGGCCCTTTGAAGAAGTCGTAGCCCACCGCCGGCGGCGTGCTGCCGTAGAGACCGTCGCTGTTCGTCGCGTTGTAGCAGTAGCCCAGGCTCAGCGTGGTGTCGCACCCGACCAGGTCGTCGGTGGCGCCGCCCAGATCCGGATCGCTCCAGACCGAGACGTACGTCGAGTCGAGCGTGTTGGCGCCCTTGTTGATGATCTTCCACTTCACGAAGATGATGTTGCCCAGAGCTCCCGACCGGTTGTAGGCGAAGACCGACTGCTGCACTTCCACGCCCAGGGGCGCCGTGGAGCCGGCTTCGTTCGTGTGGACGCCGGGGTCGGCGTCGTTGAAGACGCTCCAGATCGTCGCGTCGCCCAGGAGCTGCGGGGCGCCCGTGCTGTCGAGCGGCCCGCCCTGCGCGATGTAGTCCGTGAGGTCCGTGCCCGTCAGCGTGCTCCCCCGCGCGATCCGGAAATTATGGAAGGACGGGTTGTCGGATTGGAACGTGCCGCCGGCCATGGGACCGGGCGTGTACTCCTGGGAGTACTCCCCGACGGCCGCCCGGATCTCTCCGCCCACCTTGGCGCCGATCCAGAGCCCCGCCGCGAAGACGGCGGTCTTGATGGTGCCGCGCGGATAGATCAGCCCCGCGTTGCCGGTGAGGAGGTCGTAGGCGAGCGAGCCGTGATTGGTGACCACCATGTCGAGGTTGTTCACGTTCATCCGGCCGGTATTGTCGATCGTCTGCGCGGCGCGCTGAGCCTTCGTCGCGCGATGTGACGGCACGTAACCCACCCGCGTCGCCGCCAGGACGCCCGGAGCGGCGAGCAGCGTAAGAAGCGCCGCCGCCCCGATCCACTTCAGGGATTTCATCCGTTGGGCCCTCCTTAGCCTCGGTCCCATGTCAGAAGTTCAGCTTGGCGCCAAACCGCACCATCCGGGGAACGCCGTGCAGGAGGGGCGACTGCTCGGCCAGCTGATAGCGCTGGACAGCTCCATCCGTGCCGTACTTCGAGGCGTTGCCTTCGATGAAGGCCTGTCCTTCCGCCGTCTCCAGCCAGTTGGTCGTGACGGCCGACCCGGAGGAGGTGTAGACGGTGTAGACGTTGTCGCGATTGAAGATGTTGAGAGCCCAGATGTAGAGCTCCAGATTCTGATGTCCGATGGAGATCGTCTTCCCCATCTTGGCGTCGACCTGGAACGTCCACGGGCCGTAGCGCGCATCCACCGGGCCGCTCGGCTCGCTCGCCGTGTTGGCCAGGGTCACCTCGTTATAGACCTTCGTGGGCGTGTAGGGCGTGCCACTCGACGCGTTCGCGAGGAGGTTGATGCCCGCGTTCTCGAGGATGTGGTTGCCATGCCACGTCGGGCCCTGTCCCTTGTCATAGCGGAAATCGAAGTTCGCCGACAGCTTGTGGCGCTGATCGAAGGCGAGCGGCGAGGACATCTTCGGCGTCTCGGCCGCGTACCACGCGATGTTGCGCTGCGTCTGCGACAGGGATCCCGTGCCGCGCGCCCAGCTCAAGCTGTACGAGGCGTTGAACGACACCAGCCCGGTGCGCCGAAGCGTATACGACAGGTCGAGTCCCTTGATCGTGGCGAAGTCGCGATTCCGATAGGAGGAGAACGCGTTCGGCGCCGAGGGGATGTTCGTGATCTCGACCAGGTCCTTCACGTCCTTGTAATACGCCGACGCCTCGACCCGCGAGCGGTCGTTCGGCGTGTGCTGGATCCCCAGCTCGTACGCCGTGGTCTGCTCGGGCTTCAGGTTCGGGTTGCCGAATCCGACGAAGTAGCCGCCCGTCCGGATCTTGTGCTCCAGGAAGGCGTACGAAACGTAGAGATCCTGAAGATTCGGCTGCTGGAAGAACTTGCCGTAGTTCACGTGGAGCAGCGTCTGGTCGCTGACCGGGAAGCCCACGCCGAGCCGCGGCGAGATGCGCTGATAGACCTTCGACTTCTGGAGGTCGGTGGCCTGGAGCCGCGAATCGGTGCCGGTCGCGTCCGGATCCAGCGGGAGCGTCTCGCTCCGGAGCGCGTTGGTCGACGGGGTCAGGTAGTCCCACCGCAGGCCGGTGTTCAGCACCAGGCCCAGGCGCTCGTACTTGCCCTGCACGTACAGCGAAGCGACCTTGGGGTGCTTCGGCACGTCGAGCGGGCTGTCGAAGAGCCCGTTCCCATTCTTGTCGCTGAAGGGTTCGCCGACGTCGTAGCTCCCGTTGCCGTTCGTGTCCGTGAACGTGTCGCCCTCGTTCAGCTCGTTCCCCAGCGCATCGTAGCCGTAGCGGTCCACGTCCCGGGTGTTGTCCGGGTTTCCGTTCGCGTCATACAGCTGCGTCGGGAAGTAGTGGTCGTAATAGCGGAGCGTGTGCCGCTGGTAGTCGCCGCCCGCCTTCAGCTGGAAGGAGCGGGTCAGCTGGTTCGCGTAGTTCGCGGCGAACCCCACGTAGGAGGACTTCCGATGGAGGAAGTCGTCGTAGACATGGGGGCCGGTCTGGCTGGCGTCGCCGTACCAGAAGAGCGCTTCCGACTGGTCGTAGGACGGGTTGCCGCTGGGCCGGGAGTAGCCCCGCAGATCGTCGAACGCGACGCCGTCCCCGCGCATGCGCTCGGTGAGGAAGTAGTTCGCCTTCACCTCGTAGTAGGCGCGGTCCGAGAGGCTCTGGTTCCACGTCCCGTAGACCGAGCGGTTCTTGTCCTCGTACCGCGGCGCGTGCCGCAGGTCGAACCGATAGCTGTTCAGGTATTGCTGCCAGTTTTCGTCGTTCAGCGTCCCGCCGATCTTCAGCGTGTGCAGCGGCGAGGGCTTGATCGTGAGCTTGCCGACCGTGGCCCAGGAGGCGCTGGAGTTGGCCGGAAGGATCCCCTTCTCGAAGAAGTCGGTCGAGATCTCACCCTGCGGCGCGTACGCGACCTTGTCGGTCTCGAAGCTGGGGTTCCGGTCCCGGTTGAACCGGCGCTCGCCGGACAGGTAGAAGTTCACCTGCTTCAGGCTGGGCACGATCGGGCCCCCGAGCGAAAGCGCGTAGGTGTTGTTGTCCCGGCGCGGGGCGCTGATCCAGCTTCCGGCCAGGTTGTCGGTGACGCCCTCGATCGAGCCGAAGTACTTGTCCGAGCCCTCGCGGGTCACGACGTTCACGACGCCCGAGTTGATGCGGCCGTACTCGGCATTGAACCCGCCCGACTGCACCACGATCTCGCTGACCGCGTCGTTGTTGATCGCCGTCGTCGAGAACCCGGTGAGCGGGTCCTGCTGCGAGAAGCCATCCACGAAGTAGGCGACCTCGTTCGGACGGCCGCCGCGGATGATCAGAGTGCTCCCGTTCAACGACTCGTTTCCGTTCAGCTGCGGATTGTCGAGGCGGGCCTGGAAGTTCACGACGCCCGATTGCTGGGCCACCGCGTCCTTGTAGCCGCGGAGCGGCTGATTGCGGATCTGGTCCCCTTCCAGGAACTTCGTCGAGCCGGTGACGTCCTTCTGGATCAGGGGCCGCTCGGCCTTCACGGTCACTTCGGCCACGTCCTTCAGGACCGTGGATTCCAGCGACCAGTCGAGCTTGGCGTTGAAGTCGGGAATGACCTCCACGCCCTCTCGCGCCTGCGGCACGAAGCCGAGGAGCGCCACCCGGACCGTGTACTTGCCGGGCGGCAGGTTGAGGATGAAGTAGTTCCCGGTGGCGTCGGTGACGGCGCCTCGCTTCAGGTCGGGAATGGTGACGCTGGCAAGCCCGATCGGCTCACCCGTCTTCCCGTCACGCACGGTGCCGGAGATCTGGCCCGTGGTACCCGCCCGCGCATCCGGGGCAACAAAAAGGGCGCCCACCACGATCACTGTGGCGACGCCGAGCGACAATAGCGTCCGAGGTCGAACCATGACTCGCCCTCCTATGAATCTCGTGCGTGGAAACGCCAAGCGGGGTTTAGCCTCCCTGATCTTTGCAGACCACGCGCGGCGCGCGTCTTCGCGGCCGCCGAATCCCTCGCCCTTCACTGGGCCCCTCATCGGCATTCGTGCACCCTAACCGGCGTTTTTTCTCTAGGCAGCCTCCTCCGCCTTGAGTCTTCTCTCAATCGGCCCCGGGGTTTGCTTGGGCCACAACACCTTGCGTGACTTCAACACTAGGAATGTGACGGAGTGGTGTCAATAAATTTCCGGAACTTCTCGGGGATGCCGTGGAAACGAAAGGGCCCCCGGCGATTCGCCGGGGGCCCCGTGCAGCGTTCGGAGCGGTCGCCCGCTCCGGGTCGTTCTAGAAGTGGTACGTCGCGGAGACGCGGTTGAACGGCGTCGCCTGGTTCCCCGACAGGATGTAGCCGCCGGAGAGCGGGAACTGGTTGTTGAGCGTCATGTCGATATCGAGGTTGTTCCACCGGATGCCTGCGCCCAGACCCAGGCGGAAGGCTGCGGTCCGGGTCTTCTCGGTCGACGAGAACGCCGGGGTGTTGAAGTCGGTCGACTCGGTGCGGTCCACCGAGTGGCCGCGGCTCGCGCCGATGCGAACCTTGAGCCAGCTGGTGGCCTCGGTCTCGAGGGCGGCGAAGACGAGCGGAAGCATCGTCGTCTTGTCCTCGGCCGTGTGAAGCGCGCCGACCGGGCCGCCGGTGTTCTGGTCGGTCCGCTCGTACGAGTGCTTGTCCTGGCTGACGGTCACGCCCCAGAGGAGCAGGTTGTTGTCGTTCACCCGCATGTTGTCCGAGATGCCCGCGCCGTAGTGCTTGTAGGTCTCGTCGGCCGCGACCCGGTTCGCCAGAACGCCGGTGGCTTCCCAGGAGAGGTCGTTGTTCACGTACCACGCCGCCGGGTACCAGGTGTGCGTGCCGCCGCGGTGCATGATGGCGCGCGCGAAGATTCCGTACGAGGCATTGCCGGCGTCCTGCCACGTCTCGCCGGCCGGAGTCTCGGTCCGCTCGAACGTGAAGCGGCGATACGTCCCGGCCGCCTCGAAGCGATCATCCTCGCCGAAGTGGAGCGCGATCGACGGGGTGATGCCGTAGGTGTTGAGCTCGACGTCGGCCGGATCGTCCGTGATCAGGTTCGGCCCGAAGCCGGCGCCGAACGGGAACGGATCGAAGGAGAAATCCACGCCGCGGGCCGTGTACGTGGCCGGCGTGTTGTCCGAGTACTCGAACGACGAGTTCGTGATGTCCAGCCGGACCGCGAAGTCGAGGCTCGAGAACGCGCGGCCCCAGATCATGTCCAGCTGCTCGTTGTTCAGATTGCTCGATCCGTCGAGCACGTCGTTCTGGCTCTGCGCCATCTGGAACGCGATCGCGCCCAGGCGCGGGAAATTGCGCACGACCGTGTAGCTCTGGTCGGTCACCGTGACCGGGTTCACGTCTCCGTCGTTCGGATTGTTGCCGAGCTCGGCCAGAACGAGGTTGTTCTGCCGGACGACCGACGTCGGGTACGTGTAGATGTTGGCGTAGTCGTCGGTGAACTGGCTCAGCAGCGGAACGTCGAGGCCCATGCCTTCCATCCTGGAAAGCGAGGCCTGGCTCACGCCGGCGCTGACCGCGAGAAGGATCGCGATCGTGAGGGAAACGATCAGCTTTCGCTGAGACATCGGGTTTTGCCTCCTGTAGGTAGTGGACCCCAGACCATCCAGGGTCCCCATCCCGGACCGTAGCGCTCTACTGCTGCTGGAAACTGGTCCGGGGAGAATACGAGAGAGCAGGTGATCCTGTTCGACTCTCGCTCCCCACCCCCTTTCCATGTCTCTAGCCACACACCGTTAGGCCGCCAGGGCGACGGCCACACCACACCCCGAGAGCACGTCCTGAGAGGCTGTTCCGAGATCGGCGGGACCTTAGGGGCGCCGTCCGAGCGTGTCAAACGAATAATTCCCAAATAGACGCCAAGTCATTTCAATAAAATGATTTGTGGGGCTATTGCCAGTTGCGGAAAGTACGTAGATGGAGCGCCCGCGGGCGCGCGCAAGGTCAGAGCGGAGAGGAACGCAGGTCGAGGTCGTAGCGACCGATTTCGTACTTGTCGACGAAGTAGAAGGTCTTCCGTTGCTGGTAGTAGTACCAGATCTCCTCGGGGTGCTTGTCGATGGCGAACGGGCTCCGCACGACCTCGTCGGGCTGGCCGTACTTGATGTAGACCTTCCCCATGTCGGTCTTCCATCCGGGCCCGGCCACGCCGAAGTGTTGATCGGCGTACGCGATCCGGCGGTAGAACTCGACCATGGACTCGTTTTCCGGCGTCTCCGGAGTCGGGTCGCGCCGCTTCCAGAACGCTTCCCAGAACTCCTGCTTCTGCCGCGGGGTCTTGGCGGCGTCCATCTCCTTCTTCTCGTCCGAGTCGGCGATGTACGCCAGGATCTCCAGGGTGGTCTTCGGGTCCGCCACGATGGTGGCGACCGATTGCACGACCTCGAACGACTTCTCCCGGCGGATCGGCTGGCGCTTCCCCCCAGGTTGCGGCAGGAGGGGCGCTTTGAGCTCCACGAGGAACCGGTAGTTCCCGGGCACCAGCGATTCGGCGGACGGGCGCAGCAGGAACGCCGTCCGCGACCCCGATCTCGCCAGGGTCGTGTCCTTCTCCAACACCCGCTCCCGCTGATCATTGAGGATGCGGTACTGGATCTGGTAGCCGGGATCGGAGCCCGCCGCGGGCCGCGAGTCCACGACCTCCCCGTACACGGCAAGGGTCGTGACGTCCTCGCTGTAGCGGCGCGCGGGATTCGGAACGAGCGCGGCGCGCGGGTCGCTCCCCGACGGGACGCTCTCCTTCACGTTTCCAAAGGAAAGGTCGGTGAACCCGATCGGCCCCGCCGCCTGCTTCTGGACCTCCAGGTCGATGCGAGTGCCCGAGGCGCGCTCGGCGACCAGGTCGTGGATGACCACCTGAACCTCGTACTTGTCGGGAGGAGCGGGAAGGTCGACATGGTCGATGATGTCGTTCCCGATCGGGCGCGTCTCGGCGTAGGTCTTCACGTCGAGGTCGTGCACGAAGGTGTCCCCCGTGACCTGGCGGCCGCCCTTCTCCTTATAGAAGACGACGCTCACCTCGTAGGAGGCGTGATAGCCGCCCGGGCGGCGCTCGAAGAGGAGCTCGGACCGGGCCAGGCGATAGTCCAGCCGCACCAGGGGGACGCCTCCGTCCCCCGGCTCCACGGTGCCATCCACGGAGAAGCGGGGCCGGTCGCTGCTCGTTCCCGGTACGGGGGTCTCCGGCGTCGTCGGCGGGCTCGGGTTCGGGTACTGCGCCCAGGCGCGCGCTGCGGCAAGCCCGGGCAGAACCGTCGGCGAGGCCAGGGCGAGGGCCGCGAGGAGTCCCGCGGCGATGTGCCGCGGATCAGCGGAGCAGGATGATCGCACGAGAATCGTCCAGACCGGCTCCGGTGAGCCGGAGGTAATAGACGCCGCTGGGGGCGGCGGCGCCGCTTCGGTCGCGGCCGTCCCACGTCACGATCCCGAATCCCGAGACCGGCTGAGCCGGCGCGCGCGATGTGCGCACGATCCGTCCGGAGACGTCGAAGACGCGCAGCGTGAGCGGCGCGCCGGCGGTCCCGTTCGGAACCCGGTAGGACAGGCTGGCGACCGCCCCGAGCCGGGGACGGAACGGGTTGGGGTAGGCGCGGCCGACGAGCGGAGCCGAGGCCACCGAGAGCGTCCCCTCCGCGACCTTGACCGAGCTCCCGTCGGAGAAGAAGGCCTCGAGCCGGTAACGCAGGGCGCCTCCGGCGACCAGCGAATCGTCGACGGCGGAGACGGCGCCGGGCGGCAGGAGATCGCGGTTCACGCGACGGCCCGCGGGATCGGACGCGGCGCCGGAGGCGGTCAGGAGATCGCGGTAGAGATTGAGCCCGACCATGCCCGCGCGGACGACCGGCGTCCACGTGATCAGCGCGCGCGGGGTCGCCGAAGCCGGATCCAGCCGGACGTCCAGGACGGGAACGGCCGTGGGCGCCGGGCTCACGAGATAGCGCTCGAGGCCGAGCGAGGCGGCGACGAGGAGCGTGTCGCCCGTCCACCACCCGTCCCGGGCGATGCCGGGCGGAAGGATCGGGCCCCGCGCCACCGGCGCCGTCGGAACGCCCACGTCCACGACGAGCGCCCCCAGGTCGCCCGCGAACACCACCGCGGAGGCGCCGTTCTGGGCCACGCCCAGGAGGGGCGGCGTCGCGACCTCCGCGCGCAGGATCGGCTGCGCCGGGTTGGTCACGTCCACGACCTGGAGCCCGCGGGTCCGCGTCGCCACGAGCAGCCGCGTGCCCGAGAGATCGAGGTCCCGCGCGCCCGCGAGCGAGGCCGATCCAAGGGCCGCCGGCTGGTCCGGATTGCCGAATCGGATGGACAGGAGGCCGAGCGCCTCATCCGCCACGAAGAGCACCGTGTCCCGCGCCGCGAGCCCGCGAGGATCCTGGACGAAGGGGTTCCCCACCGAGCCCCGCACGGTCAGCGTGACGGTGGAATCGAGAGGCTGATAATCCACGCGAACGAACGTGACCGCGGGATTCTCGCGCGTGGCCACCGCGACGAGATTCGGGCCGACCTGGGTCACCGCTGTCGCGGAGCCGGCCAGCGTCAACGTCGCGACGGGGATCGGCGCGGCCGGATCTCCGACCTGGACGACTTCCAGACCTGACGGACCGCTCGCCAGATAGACGAGCGGCAGGGCGGGATCCACCGCCACGTCCACCGGTCGCGCGTTGCCCGAGGGAGGCGCGACCCCGACCAGGCTGGAATCGCCGCCGCCGGCGCGATAGATCCGGAGCCCGCCGGAGTAGTCGGCGACGTACGCCAGCCCGTTCTTCACCGCCACACGGCGAACCCGGCCGATGGCCCCGACCGGCGCGCGATCGGGCGCGCCCGACAGGGAGACGATCTCGAGCAGCGACCAGCCCGGCTCGTCGGGAGGCGCGGGAGCGATCTGATCGTAGGTCGAAGCGACGATCCAGTCGCCGCTCAAGCGGGCGTATGCGAGGTTTCCCGTCAGCGCGCGGTCGACCTCGCCGGCCAACGTATCTCCGGCGGCTCCGGCCCGCGCGAATCGGGCGAGCGTCTTGCCCTCGGTCGCCGCGACCACGACGGAATCGTTCGCGTCCACCGACCGGACGAACTGGGTTCCCTGCACCGGGGTCACGCTGCGCAGGGCGCGCGCGGCCACGTCGATGGCCAGGACGCCCAGGTTCCCGTCGGCCACGAAGGCGATGGCGCCGCTCCACGCGAGGTCATCGGCCCGATGCCCGTTGAAGGCGAACTCCCCCAGCGAATCGGGAGCGGCCGCGCCGGCCCGCATGCGATAGAGAGTCAGGATGAGCCGCGTGGGCACGGCTCCGCGGACGCTGGCCACCAGGAAGGAGTCGCCGCGCGCGGCCACGGCGCCCACCGTCCGCCCGTCGCCGTAGACGAGCGTGCGGCGGAGCGTGAACCCGGACGCCGGATCCCACGACAGGAAATGGAGGGTGGATCCGCCTCCGGCGACCACGCCCCCGCCCGAGGGGGCGGCCGCGCCCAGGGTCACGGTTCCCAGGTCTCCGGCCGATCCCGCCGCGACCGGATCGGCGGGGTTGGAGACGTCCACCGCGACCACCCCGCGCGACCCGGCGAAGAGGAAGAGCGTCGACCCCGCGGCGGAAGCCCGGGCGGCGTTGCCCGCCGTGCGGAAGCGTCCGAGGAGCGGCGTGGAAGGCTGGCCCAGGTCGTAGAGATCGGCGCCGCTCCCGGTCGGCACGGCGATGACGCCGGCCCCGATCGTCACGGCCGGACCGAACGAGGCGGCGAGGGACGAAGGGACGCCGCGAAGAGCGACCGTCTCGGGAATGGCGTGCGCGGCGGGAGGGGCCGCGACGAGGAGGCTGCCCACCGCGGCGAGTTGCGCCCAGGAGCGCCGGCGTCGAAGCCTGCGGGAGTTCATCTGATAGGACGCTACCATGCGTTGGTGCGGCGCTCCAAGACGGAACTCTTTCCCCTTGTCGCCGCGTGATCCTCTCGGCTACGGTGCCGCCGTGCCGTCCCTCGACACGATCCTCGCACCGCTCTCCACCTTCATCCTGTCGACCATCTCCTCATGGGGCTACGCGGGGATCGTCGCCTGCATGACGATCGAGAGCGCCTGCATCCCGCTCCCCAGCGAGATCATCATGCCCTTCTCCGGCTATCTCGCCTCCACCGGGCGTTTCACGCTCTGGGGCGTCGCCCTCGCCGGCGGCGTGGGGAACGTGTTCGGCTCCGCGATCGCCTACGCGGCGGGCCGTTACGGCGGCCGCCCGCTGGCCGAGCGGCTGGCCCGCTGGAGGGTTCTCCGCATGTCCGACTACGACCGGGGGAATCTCTGGCTCCAGCGCCACGGCGTCGCCGTCGCGTTCTGGAGCCGGCTCCTTCCGATCGTGCGCACGTTCATCTCCTTCCCCGCGGGCGCCGCGAGGGTCCCGTTCGGCATCTTCTCCCTGTACACCTTCATCGGCTCGGTGATCTGGGCGATGGCCCTGGCGTGGGTCGGGGTGGTCCTCGGCGAGCACTGGCACGACATCCGGAAGGTGATGCGGGGGTTCGACCTCGTCGTCGTGGCGGCGATCGTGATCCTGGGCCTGGCCTGGGCGCGCCACCACTTCCGCGCCGAGCGGCGGCCGGGAGGCCCGGCCTCGGCCTAGAGCGGCCCTTGCGGCCGGTTGACAACCCCCGCGGCCGGCCCTAGCTTCGCGCCTCAACCCTTTTCCAGCTTCGCCGGTCCAATCACCCGGGGGATCCATGGTCCGTTCGATCACGCTCGCGCGTCCGCTGCTCGCTCTCGGCCTGCTCGCTTCGATCCTGACCCTGCCGGGCGCGGCGTCCGCGGCCAACCGGAAGCACCACCTGTCGCTGAGCGTGGGTTATCAGAAGTACCTGAGCGACGACCTGAAGCCGATCGTGGACCTGGGCGGCGGCCCCACGCAGCTCGACTTCACGAACGCCGGCGTGGGCACGCTGGCCTACCGCTTCTCCCTGAGGCCGAATCTCGACCTGGCGCTGGACCTTCGCGGCGCCGCGAGCAAGGACGAGGTGGGCGGCGTGGACGTGACCCTCACGAGCAGCTATTTCGGCCCGGGGATCCGCCTGGTGGGGGCCGAGGAGGGTGTCCGTCCGTTCGTGCAGGCGAACCTCTACCTCGTGGACGAATCGATCGAGTTCAAGTACCAGAACGTGAAGGTGACGTCGTCGGACAACGGGGTGGGATTCGGCGTGACGGCCGGAGCCGATATCCGCGCCAGCGATCTCATCTCGATCCCGATCCAGGCGGAATTCGTCTACGCGAAGCCGGCGGACGACGTGACGGGGATCGGGGCCACGGTCGGGATCACGTTCAATTTCGGAGAGCTCCATTGAGGCCGGCCGAAGCCGCCGGCGCGTTGACGGTCCCTCGCTCCACATGATAAATTCACCGGCTCTTTGGGGGATCGTCCAGTGGTAGGACACGTGGCTCTGGACCACGGTACAGGGGTTCGAATCCTCTTCCCCCAGCCATGCCAGAAACGGGACGGTACACCCATGAAGCCGGTTGCGGCGCTATCGTCTAGGGGTTAGGACGGGTGGTTCTCAGCCATCAAACCGGGGTTCGAATCCCCGTAGCGCTACCAAC
>DATJEJ010000080.1:0-3118 GCA_035496795.1 Candidatus Omnitrophota bacterium | reverse complement strand
CGTGTAGAGGAGCGCCAGCGTCTCGCCGCGCTCGATCGGCGCGCGGCCGACCGCAGAGCGGACCTCGGACGAGGCGAACGACTTCCGCTTCTTCGCGAGATCGTAGACGTAGTTGCTCGCGATCACCGTGCCGAGGCTGTGGGCAATGATGCAGAGCGGAGCGCGGGGGCCGGCGCGCTCGGCCAGGCGCCCGAGGCTGTGCGCCACTTCCAGATGCACCGCATCGTAGGCGGACCGGTCCGAGGGGGCGGGCTGGTAGGCGATGGCATCCGCCGCGAAGTCGACCATGAAATGCCGCAGCTTCCCCCACCCGAGCTTCCCCGCCTCGTCGAGGCGCTCGTAGAGGAGATCCTCGCGGTTCTGGAGCGCGGCGCTCCAGTTGATCTCCTCGAAGACGAGCGCGGGCGTGGCTGCATCGGCCGTGCGCTCGTTGAAGGCGCGCTGGATCGAGCTCTGCATGGGAACGGAGTAGCCCGGCTCGGTCCGGCCGATGCCGTGGATGAAGGCAACCGCGATGGGATGGGCCATACCCGGTCTATCGGACGAAGGCTGGGCACGCTTGAGCCGACCGGTCGGGAATCGTGGCCGCGTGGGGCCCCGAATTGTGAAAGAATCGAGAGATGGACGAGGTGGGAGAAAGCCGGCCCCGCGCGGTGGAGGAGCCATCGAGGGGCTTTCTTGGGAGCCAGACGGTGCGCCGGCGCGCGGCCCGGGTGATCGCGGTCCTCGTGGACGCCCTTCAGATCGTTGTGTTCCCTGCCTTTTTCCCGGGCATCGTGTCACCCTTCGACAATGCGCTCGACGTCCTGACGGGGATCGTCCTGACGTTCCTCCTCGGCTTCCATGCCGCATTCCTGCCGACCTTCATCGCCGAGATGGTGCCCTTCGTCGATCTCTTCCCGAGCTGGACGCTCGCCGTGCTCTTCGTGACCCGGAAGAAGCTGCCGAAGGAGTGAGCGCGCTCCGGATTCGCCCTGCCCGACGGGAGGACGCGGAGGAGGTGGCGCGGATGGCCAACGCATTGAATCGCGCGCTCGGTGTCGATGTGGACTCCTTCACCGCGGACCGCGTGCGCGAGGACGCGTTCGGACCGGAGCCTCTGGTCTCGATTCTCATGGCCGAGATGGACGGCCGGGCCGCGGGCTACGCGTTCTATCACACGGGCTACGACTCCGACCTCCCGGCTCGGAGCCTCGTGGTCGTGGATCTCTACGTCGATCCCGAGGTGCGCGGGCGCGGGCTGGGACAGGCGCTCATGGCCGGGCTCGCGCGCGAGGCGGTCCGCCTGAAGGCGCGTTCGATGACGGGCGGCGTCCTCGACTCGAACATGAAGGCGCTCGCCTTCTATCGATCGCTGGGCGCGGTCCAGGACGGAGTGCGGTTCGTCACGCTGCGCGAGGACGCGCTCCGGGCGCTGGCGAAGGACGGCCGCGGCTAGCAGGCGCGTAGACGCGCCAGGCCCGGCCCCCGCGTCACAAGGGCCTTCCGCCGAACTCCCGCACGCGCTTGGCGAGGTCCAGTGGAAGGATCCGCTCACTGGATACCTCGATCTCCTCAGCGGACCACCACCGGTTCTCGAGGATGCGCTCGCGCCTGTGCGTGGCTTCCACCTCGGGCCCGAAGGTGCCCGGGTGCCCGGTCACGCGGAAGAAGGCCTCCGTTTGCGACACGTCCTTGTCCGCGAACTCGAACTCCGTGAGGCCGGTCCAGAGGTAGGTGAGCTCGACATCCGCGGAGCCCAGCTCCTCCGCGGCCTCGCGTCGCGCCGCTTGCTCGGGCGACTCCCCTTCCTCTAATCCCCCACCCGGTGTCGCCCAGAATTTGCGACCCATGCCGTCGGCGTGGAGGAAGAGGAGGATGCGGCCGCGCGAGTCGAAGAGGACAAGGCGCGCGGTCGTCCGCGTCTCGCGACGTCTCGCGCTCAGTGACTCCTCCGGATCGCCGCCATCGTAATGCGCCACTGCCGCTGCTCGGCGGTCGCGCCGTCCACGACCGCGCGGCGTAGCGTGTACGTTCCCTTGTACGATTGGGTGCGCTTCCCTTCGTATGCGAGGAGCCGCACCGGCACCGTGATGTATCGCGAGCCCGCCGCGGCCTCCATGTCGGAAGGCGCTCCGATGTCGGCTCGGACGGAGTCGGTCTGCGCGAAGCCGACCGTGAAGGATTCAATGGTCTGACCACTCCGCTCGCCGCGTCCCGACCAGAGGACGAACGCATCGGCGTACCGCCGCGCGTTGATCGCGTCGTAGTAGGCGCGGATGACTCCCGCCGCTTCCTCATTGCTGGGCTCGCGCAGGGTGTCGGCCGGCGCTTCCTGCGGGTTCGGCTCGGCATGTTGTCGGCTGGCTGAGCCCGTGCCCGGCTGTGAGCGGCCGCAACCCTCGCACACCATGATGATGGCCACGAGCGCGAGGACCACCGCCTGGGCTCGCCTCAGGAAGGCAAACCCGAGGTGAGCGTGGGGGCGAACTGCGAGAGCCGCATCAGGAACCCTTCGGGATCTCGTGGGGTCAGGTAGAGATGACGCCAGCCGCGTTGGCGCTCTAGCAGGATCCCGTTCGTGAGTCGAACGCATGGAGCCACCGAGGCCCATCCGGTCCTCAGCCCTCGCCGATGTCGTGCCGTCTTGAAATCCGACCACGGATAGTACCGGGCCCACGGACCCCAGCGCACGAGGAGCCCCGCCGGGCTCAGAGTGTAGTAGGTCGCGAAGAGAGGCCAGAAGTAGAGCCCCAGTAGGAGCACGCTCAAGCCCATGACGGCGAGCGGTACCAGCGCGTCCGTCTGGGCCAATGCCCCGGGAGTCCTCAGCATCATCACCATCGCCCAGACGAGTGTCCCCATCAGGGCGACGAGGAACGCGAGAAACACCAGACTCGGAGCCGGGTGGTCCACGTAATCCGGCCCACTCGGTCTCGGGCCGCCGGCGGCAACCGTCACTTCGAGGCGGCGGCGTGCGTCGGCGGATCCTTGGACGGATTGGAGTAGTTGTTCCTGATCTCCTTCTCGAGCGCCGCCGCGCGCTGGGTGCTGAGCGAGTGGTCGCCGAAGAAGAAGTTCTGGATGGGGCTTCCGTCGCCGTACTTCTCCGCGAAGCGACGCCAGAGCGCCGGCGCCT
>DATJEJ010000079.1:0-4203 GCA_035496795.1 Candidatus Omnitrophota bacterium | reverse complement strand
CTCCGCTAGACTTCCCCGCTCATATCCTTACCGGAGGAACCATGGCCAAGATTTGCGACATCTGCGGCAAGGGCGTGCAGTTCGGGCAGAACGTGAGCCACGCGAACAACGTGACCAAGCGCCGCTGGGAAGTGAACTTGCAGACGGTGCGGGCCACGGTGGAAGGGCGCCCGAAGCGGCTCCGCGTCTGCACGCGCTGCATCCGGACCGGACGGGTCCAGAAGAGCATGCCCCAGGCGCAGGCGCTCCGCGCCCGCTCGGCCTAGCCGCACCGCCTCCGGGGTCCGACCCCAGAGCGCCCGCACCCGAGACTGTAAACGCAAACGCCCGCTCCTTCCCGGAGCGGGCGTTCGCTTTGTCGGGCCGGGTGACCCCTTCCCTGGGCCGGCCCGGCTCCTCCCCTTCACAGCACCCTAGCGCCGTCGCCGCGGCGCCGCCACCCCTCCCTCTCCTAGTCCATCTGTTTCCGAATGAATGCCGGGACGTCCATATTGTCCCGCGTGATCGCCCGTCCCCCGAACGGCCGACGGGCGGTGCCCGGCGGAATCCGGAATGAGGGCCGTCCGTTCGAAGCGGCGGGCGCCGGCTCCGGCGTCTCCACCGCGTCCATTTCCTCTTCCTCCATCTCCTCCATCGTGGCGCGCACCTGCTTCATCGCGGGACGCTGCTCCAGCTCGAAGATCTGAGCTGGGGCCGACGCCGATGCCGCGACCGGCGCGGCGTGCGGCCGCGCGACCGTCGTGCGCGCCGCCATCGGGATCGTCGCGGGGCGCATTTTCGCCTCGGCCCGCCCGAAGCCCGTCGCGATGACCGTGATCGAGAGGCCGTCGCCCATCCGGTCGTCGATCACGGCGCCGAAGATCACGTTGGCTTCGTGACCCGCCGCGTCCACGACCACCGACACCGCTTCGCTGATCTCGTGCAGCGTCATCGACTCGCCGCCGGTGACGTTCACCAGCAAGGCCTCGGCGCCGGAGATCGAGATGTCGTCGAGCAGCGGGCTCGACACCGCCGACTGCGCCGCCTCGTAGGCGCGCGTCGGGCCGGTCGCGTAGCCCGCGCCCATGAGCGCGTTCCCCCGCTCGGCCATGACCGTCTTTACGTCGGCGAAGTCCAGGTTCACGAGACCCGGGACCGTGATCAGGTCCGAGATCCCCTTCGTGGCGTGGTGCAGCACCTGGTCCGCCGTCTTGAACGCGTCGCGGAGCGGCGTGTTCTTCTCCACGATCGCGAGCAGACGCTGGTTCGGGATCACGATCAGCGTGTCCACGTTCTCCCGGAGCTCGCGCAGCCCCTCGTCGGCCGACTGCGCGCGCCGCCGCCCCTCGAACTCGAACGGCTTCGTCACGACGCCGACCGTGAGCGCGCCCAGCGAGCGCGCGATCCGCGCCACCACCGGTGCCGCGCCGGTACCCGTGCCGCCGCCCATGCCGGCGGTCACGAACACCATGTCCGATCCGGAGAGCGCCTCCTGGATCACTTCCTCGTCCGCCTCCGCCGACTGGCGCCCGACGGCGGGATTCGCACCCGAGCCGAGGCCCTTCGTGATCGCGGTGCCCAGCTGGATCTTCCGCGGGCATCGCGACTGCACCAGCACCTGCGCATCCGTGTTCGCCACGATGAACTCCACGCCCGTGAGGCCGGACTCCATCATGCGATTGACCGCGTTACCGCCCGCGCCCCCGACGCCGATCACCTTGATCGAGGCTCCGGACCGCTCCCCACCCTCATCGACCAACTCGAACATCGTCATCCCCTCCCTGTTGCGTGTCCGCCGGTGCCTCCGGTCATCCCCAAAGCCCAGCTCCCCCGAACCCTCACGTCTAAACCAGCTCCTCGATCCACCGGCGGATCCCGACCGAGATCCGCCCGAACAATCCCTCTCCGGCGACGTGCGGGCTCGCGTCGTTCCAGAACGCGTGCTGCGCCAGCCCGACGCCCGTCGCGAACCGGGGATCCGAAACCGCTTCGACCATGCCCGTCACGCCGGTCGGAATGCCCCGCCGCACCGGCAGGTCGAAGACCTGCTCCGCGAGCTCGGGCATGCCCGGAAGCGACGAGGCGCCTCCCGTCAGCACCACGCCGGCCCCCAGGAGGTCGGCGACGTGGCTCTTCCGGATCTCGCGGTTCGCCATCGCGAAAATCTCCTCCACGCGCGGCTCGATCATCATCGCGAGCATGTGGCGGGAGATGTCCCGGTCGGGCCGCCCCCCCACGCTCGGCACCTTCACCGTCTCGTCGGGGCGCACCATGGAGGTCAGCGCGCACCCGCTCCCCAATTTCAAGATCTCCGCCCGCTCCACCGGCGTGCGGAGGCCGATCGCGAGGTCGTTCGTGACGTTCGACCCGCCCAGGCCGATCACCGCCGTGTGGCGGATCGCGCCTTCGAAGAAGATGGCCACGTCGGTGGTCCCTCCGCCGATGTCGAGGAGCGCCACGCCGAGGTCCTTCTCGTCGGGAGCGAGCACCGCGTTCGCCGAGGCGAGCGGCTCCAGCACCAGCTCCTCGACGTGCACCCCGGCGCGCTCGGCGGCGCGGATCACGTTCCGGCACGCCGCGGCGGCGCCGGTGATGATGTGCGCCTCGGCCTCCAGCCGCACGCCGCTCATCCCGACCGGGTCGCGGATCCCTTCCTGGTCGTCCACGATGAACTCTTGCGGCAGGACGTGCAGGATCTCCCGGTCGGCCGGAATCGCGACCGCCTTGGCGGCCTCGATGACGCGCGCCACGTCGTTGGGGCGGATCTCGGCGTCCTTGCGCGAGACCGCGATGACCCCCCGGCTGGTGAGTCCCCGGATGTGATCGCCGGCGATCCCGGCCCACACGCTCTTGATCGAGCGTCCCGACACGCGCTCCGCCTCCTCCAGCGCGTGCTGGATCGAGCGCACCGTCTTCTCGAGGTTCACGACGACGCCGCGCTTCAGGCCGTCGGACGGGGCGGTGCCCACGCCGATGATGCGCAGCGACTCCCCGTTCTCGTCCGGCTCGGCGACGATGACGGTGATCTTGGTCGTCCCGATGTCCAGCCCAGCGTAGATCTTGGCTTCCATTCCTCCCCTCCCGGCGCCCCTGGCTAGACCTTGGCCCGCGGATCCACGCCCGTGCGCGCGCCCGTCGAGCTGTCCGGGCCGCAGCGCACCACGACCTGCCCTCGGTACCGCGCATCCATGACGAGGACGCGGCGGTCTCGTTCCCTGACGTCCCGGAGCGTGGCGGCCACCGCGCGCATCGCGGCCAGCGTCACCCGCTCGGGGTCGACGACGATCGGTATCTGGTCCCGCGACGTGCGGAGCACGGCCCGCGCCGGCGCGTCGGACGCGATCTCGGAAATCTCGGAGACCAGCCCCACCTCGGGCGACTCGAGGAGCCGCACCAGGCGGAGCAGGTCCTGCATCCGCTCGCCCGAGAGCTTGGAGCCTGGGGCGGCGGGACGAATCTTCAGACCCGTGACGATCGGACGGTCGGCCACCAGCCCACGCTTCAGGGGCGAGAGGACGGTGCCGTCGGCATCCACCTCGAGGAGTGACCCCGCGCTCACGAGCACGAAGGTGCGCCGCTCGGTCACGCGCACGATCAGCTTCCCGGGCACGCGCAGGACCTGCGCGCGCTCCACCCGCGCGTTCTTCTCGATCGCGGCCTCCACGCGCGCGGGGCTGACGAGGAGGAGGTTGTCCCCCACGCGCGCCCCCGCCTGGGCGACGCTCGAGCGGATCTCCTCGGGCGCCAGGTAGAGGAGCCCGGATACCTCGATCCCGCGCACCTGGAACGGCTCCAGCGACCCCAGGGCGCGCGCCGCGGGCTTCACGGCGAGCGGTGCTGTGACGGCGGCGAGCGCGCTCAGGGCCAGGAGCATCACGATCCTCCGGCGGCGCCGCTTCACCGCCGGCTTCTTCCAGGAAGGGAGCGACCGGTAGCCCGCTCTCACGCGCGCCCCGCCGCGGCGGGGGCGTTTTCCCCCTCCGCCAGGATGATCTCGCCGACCTTGAAGACGTCGCCCGCGCCGATCGTGAGGAAGAGGTCCCCCTCGCGCACCAGGTCGCGCGCGGTCCGCGCCGCGTCGTCGTAGTCGGCGGCGTAGCGCACCGTCACGCCGCTCCCTCCGCGAATCCGCTCGGCCAGCGTCTCCGCGGTGACGCCCGGGATCGGCGCCTCGCCCGCGGGATAGATCGGGAGGAGCACCAGCTCGGCCGCGCCGCGGAACGC
>DATJEJ010000078.1:0-13066 GCA_035496795.1 Candidatus Omnitrophota bacterium | reverse complement strand
CTCCCCCCCTCGCCCCCTTCGTAGAACCGCTCGTGGCTGGAACCAACCCATCTCCAGAAAAATGGGCCTTCTGTTGAACCGGCTCCGGAATACGGGGTATAGTTTTCAGACATTCTTCCGAACATCGATTCGAGGGAGGTGATCCGCGCTGCATCGCTACCGCTATCTCCTGTTTCTCATTGCCGGCCTTCTGTTTGCCGCCTCGTCGCTCCAGGGTAAGGGTTCCCAGACGGACATCCTGATCCAGGGCACGAACGACGTGTTCGACGAGCTCGCGCCCTGTGGCTGACACGCGCACCCGCTCGGCGGCCTCGCCCGGAGGGCGAGCCAGCTCAAGGTAGGCAGCCTCAAGTTCCCGAACCACTTCACGGTCGATACCGGAGACTTCTTCGGCGTCGCCGGGGAGCAGGATTCGCTGAAGTCCGCGTTCATGGTCCAGATGATGGACAAGCTGGGCTACGACGTGGCGACGCTCGGCGAGCGGGAGCTCTCGTTCGGCCAGGCGTTCCTCCTGGATTCCTTCAAGAAGACCAAGATCGACCTGGTCTCGGCGAACGTGGTCTACGCGGACACCAAGAAGCCGTTCCTGAAGCCGTACGTCATCCGGAAGGCGGGGACGGTGCGCGTGGCGTTCACCGGCCTCATGCAGAAGGATCTGATCACCCGGCAGCACGCCGGCGACAAGCCGCTGGAGATCCTCGATCCGACCGAGACGGCGAAGAAGCTGATCCCCGAGCTCCGGAAGAAGGCCGACGTGGTGGTGCTCCTCTCCCACCTCGGGCTCACCGACGGACAGAAGCTCACGATCGAGGTCCCGGGCATCGACGTCATGGTCTTCGGCCATCTCCCCGGCCTCTCCAAGCAGGTGGTGCAGACCCAGGGCGTCATCAACGCGCGCGGGGGGGAGCGGGGCCAGTACATCCCTTCGATCCATCTCGTGGTGCAGGACGGCAAGATCGCCTCCTATGACGGCGAGGTCGTGACGCTGGACGACAAGATCCCGGCGGACGAGACGACCAACAAGCTGGTGGACAACTTCCAGGACGACCTGAACCGCCGCTTCGAGGCGCAGCAGAAGAAGTCCGTGGAGCAGCAGACCGCGCAGACCGCGCAGGCCCTGAGCGCGGACCACTATCTGGGCGAGAAGAACTGCCGCCGCTGCCACGAGACGGAGTACGAGATGTACTCCAAGCAGCAGCACGCCCAGGCGTTCGCGACGCTGGTCAAGAACCAGCGCGACTCCACGCCGGAGTGCCTCCCCTGCCACGTCACGGGCATGGGACAGGCCGGCGGCTTCGTCTCCAAGGAGAGCACGCCCGACCTCGTGAACGTGCAGTGCGAGAACTGCCACGGCATGGGCACCACGCACGGCTCCGGGAACGTCGTGGGACCCGAGGTCTGCGTCACCTGCCACAGCCCGGCGCAGGATCCGTCCTTCAACTTCGACGAGAAGGTTCAGAAGATCGTCCACTGGAAGTAGGCCGATGATGCGACGACTCCCGCAGACATCGGTTCTGATTCTCCTCGCGGCGGCGGCGCTCGCCCTCCCGGCGGGCGCCCCGGCGCAGTCCCTGAAGCTGGCCTCCCTCCGCGTCTTCCATTCCGACGTCGTCGGTCCCTGGGTCTCCTATCACGTGCGCACCCAGAGCGGCCGCACCCCCGTGCGCGAGTTCACGCAGCGCGTCGCCATCGTCTCCCGGGAGAAGGTGGGGAAGAGCGATGGATACTGGGTGGAGCTGAAGACGGTCGACCGGGCGGGCACGCGGATCGAGCGCGGGCTCTTCGCACCGGGGCCGCCGCCCAGCGCGGCCGAGGCGCGCGCCGAATCCGAACAGGGGAGCGCCGCGGACGACGCCGATTCCGAGAGCGTGGCCGACGCGGGAAAACCGCTCCGTCTGGTCCGCTACCAGATGCTCGCGCCGGGCGGGAAGCTGTACGAGTACCCGATCGCCTCCGCCATGTCGCAGCGCGCGGGAGGCGAGGTCTCCAGCTACGAGCTGTTCGAGTTCGATCCCTCGGTGCGCCCGGTGCGCCGCTTCCTGGGTCCCGACACGGTTCGCGCGGGGCGCTGGGTGGTTCCCTCGGTGATCGAGTGGACCTCGCGCGCGGGCACCGACGACTGGCCGATGATGGAGGACAGCACCTCCACCTATAAGCTCCTCCTGACGCAGACCTACTGGCGCAATCCGGCGATCTCGATCACCGGGTTCGCCCGCTCCCTCTTCCGCGTCACGACCAAGAAAGTCCCCATCCCGCAGGGCTCCACGAAGCCGGTCTACGTCGGGGTGGATTCGACGCTGGCGTTCGCGCCCTCCGACACGACGACCGGGCCCACGTCGATGGAGCCGGGGGACGGCCGCCTGCTCTCCTGGACCGAGCTGACCCTGGACGGCATCGGCGCCGACGCGGTCGCCGAGGTGACGCAGACGCCGGAGCCCGCGCCGGTCTCCGACCACGGATCGCCCCCCGCGCTCATCCGTTAGCCGCCCGGACCGCCCCGCACCGGCCCGCTCCGCCTCGGGCCGCCCCCGCAAACCGCTCCAGATCCGACTCTTTCGCGCCGATCCCTGAGACGAACCGCCCGGGGCATGACGCCCCCGCGCGACTCCGTTCGGGGGATCCGCCAATGCGTGGAGGTCGAAAACCGCTCGGTCAGAGCCTGGTCGAGCAGGGGCGTCTGTCGCCCGAGGCGCTCACGCGCGCGCTGGAAGAGCAGCGCCGCGCGGGGACGTCGCTCCGGGAGGCGATCCTCCGACTGAGCCTTGCCCCCGAGTCCGCGATCCTCGACTACTACGAGGAGCAGCTCGGCATTCCCCGCATGGACCTGAGCACCTACGTGCTCGAGCCCGAGATCGTCCGGCTCCTCCCCGACAAGGTCGCGCGCCAGTACACCGTGCTCCCGCTGTTCAAGATCGGCTCCACCCTGACGGTGGCGATGGCCGATCCGCTCGACGTGGTGGCCCTGGACGAGGTGAAGCAGTCGACCGGACTCCAGGTCGAAGTCGTGGTCTCGCCCGAGGCGCAGATCAAGGAAGCGATCGACCGCCTGCACCCGGTCGGCTCCGGGCTGGACCAGCTCGCGCGCGAGCAGGCGCTCCGCCAGGTGGCCGCCGAAGTCGCGCTCCGTCCCGAGGAGGACGGACCGATCATCCGCTTCGTCAACGCCGTCGTGCAGCAGGCCGTGCGCGAGGGCGCTTCCGACCTGCACCTCGAGCCGGACGAGAACTCCTTCCGCATCCGGCTCCGCGTGGACGGTGTGCTGCGCGAGGTCTCGATCCAGTCCAAGGCGCTCTACGCCCCCGTCGTGTCGCGCGTGAAGGTGATGGCCGCGCTGGACATCGCCGAGCGACGGCTGCCGCAGGACGGCCGCATCCGCATGAACGTCTCCGGGCGGGACCTGGATCTCCGCGTCTCCACCTTCCCCACGATCCACGGCGAGAACCTGGTGCTGCGCGTCCTGGACCGCTCAGCGTCGCTCATCGGCCTGCCGGAGCTGGGTCTGGCGCCGGGGCCGCTGGCCACGGTCGAGCGGATGGTGCGGAAGCCCAACGGCATCGTGCTCGTGACCGGGCCAACCGGGAGCGGAAAGACCACGACGCTCTACGCCTGCATCCACAAGATCAACTCGGTGGAGCGGAACATCGTGACGCTGGAGGATCCGGTCGAGTATCACCTCAGCTCGATCCGGCAGACGCAGGTGGACCCGGACGCGGGGCTGACCTTCGCGCGCGGCCTGCGCGCGCTGCTCCGCCAGGATCCCGACGTGATCATGGTCGGGGAGATCCGGGACTCGGAGACCGCCGAGATCGCGGTCCGGTCGGCGCTGACCGGCCATCTCGTCCTCTCCACGCTGCACACCAACGACGCCGCGGGCGCGCTGCCGCGCCTGCTGGACATGCGGATCGAGCCGTTCCTGCTCTCCTCGGCCGTGCTCGGCGTGGTGGGGCAGCGCCTGGTGCGCCGCGTCTGCGAGAAGTGCAAGCGGCCGATCACGCCGCCCGACGACGTGGCCGCGGCGCTCGGGATCGATCCCGCGCAAGGGGAGTTCCACCACGGCGCCGGCTGCCGCGCCTGCTCGGGCACCGGCTATCGCGGCCGCGCGGGCATCTTCGAAGTGCTGGAAGTGGACGAGGAGATCCAGGCGCTGATCCATCAGCGCGCCCCGGCCGAAGAGCTGGCCCGCGCCGCGCGACGTGCCGGGATGGCCTCGCTTCGCGAGGACGCGGTGCGCAAGGCTGCCTCGGGGCTCACCACCCTCGAGGAGGTCCTCCGGGTCACCAAGCGCGACTGGGCGCAGACCGAGGACGAGGCCGCCGCGACGCGCGCCGGGTCGTAGCGCGTGCCGGTCTACCGCTACCGCGCCACGAGCGCGGCCGGCGCCGCGCAGGCCGGCGTCGTGGAAGCGCCCGATCTCGACGGCGCGATCGACACCGTGCACCGGATGGGGCTCACGCCGATCCGGCTGGAGGCGTCGGCGGCGAGCCGCCCCGAGGCGGCGCGGTGGGTCCTCTTCCCGAAGCGCGTCGCCACGCGCGACCTGATCCTCTTCGTCCGGCAGCTCGAGACGATGCTGGAAGCGGGTCTGCCGATCCTGTCCGCCCTCGAGATCCTCCACCAGCAGACCACGCATCCGGTGCTCAAGTCGGCGATCGACAGGGTCCGATCCGACGTGGAGCAGGGGAGCACCCTGACGGAGGCGCTCCGTCGCCATCCGCGCTGCTTTCCGGCGGTGTTCACCAGCCTGATCCATGCCGGCGAGGAGGGAGGGCTCCTCGCCTCCATGCTCGACCGCGTCGGCGGGCTGCTCGAATACGAGGAAGAGACGGAGCAGCGGATCCGCTCGGCCACCTTCTACCCGACGCTGATCGTGGCCGAGCTGTGCATCGCCTTCGTCGTCCTCGTCAAGTTCGTGCTGCCGCGCTTCGCGTCGCTCTTCCGGAACCTGGACGCGCAGCTTCCGCTCCCGACCCGGATCCTGATCGGCGCGAGCGACTTCTTCGACCGCTGGTGGTACCTCCTGATCATGGCCGGCATCGCCGCCGCGGCGGCCGCGATCGCGTGGTCGCGCACCGCGGGGGGGCGGCGCCGCATCGACGGCTGGATTCTCCGCGCGCCGGTGTTCGGGCCGATCTTCCAGAAGACCATCATGTCCCGCTTCGCGCGCGTGCTCGCGGCGCTGGTGGCCGCCGGCATCCCGATCCTCCAGGCCCTCGCCGTCGCGCGCGGGGTGGCCGGCAACCGGATCGTGGAGGAGGAGGTGGAGCGGATGCGCGACGGCGTCACGGCGGGCATGGGGCTGGCCGAGGCCGTGCAGGGGCGCGACGTCTTCCCCCCGCTGGTCGTGAAGATGCTCGCGGTGGGGCAGGAGACGGGCGCCATCGACAAGATGCTCGTCCGCGTCGCCCGCTATTTCGACCGCGACGTGGACTACGCGGTCAAGAACCTCTCCACGGCCATCGAGCCGGTTCTCCTCGCCGTGCTCGGCGCGGCCGTCCTGTTCACCGCCCTGGCCGTCTTCCTCCCCCTCTGGAACCTGATGAACGCCTTCCGCCACTAGGAGTTGGCCGGTTCCGGCGGCCGCGCGGCGGCCCGCCCGCCGGGGCAGGCATTGCGGAACGCGCTCAAGAACGCACGCCCGGCTTCCGATCCATGCCCGTGGAATTGCATGCCCGCCCCCGCAGGGGGGAGGGCGGGTTGGTGAGCGAGCACAAGGAGGTCTCGGCATGTTCCGGTCCAAGTCGGAAAGCGGGTTCACGCTGATCGAGCTGGTCATCGTCATCGTGATCCTCGGGATCCTCGCCGCGGTGGCGATTCCCAAGTACGAAGACATGCGGGAGCAGGCCCGCGTGGCCACGATCAAGGGCCAGCTCGGCTCGATCCGATCGGCGATCGCGATCCAGTACGCCCGCAACGCCCTGAACGGCAGCGCGGTCTTCCCGGTCCTGGACGGGACGATCTTCGCCGACGGGCGGGTTCCGAAGGAGCCGGTGAACAACGTGAACACGGTGAAGACGACGCCGGGCGTCGACGACACGGGCGGCTGGCAGTACACGGCGGCCACGGGGATCGTGAAGATCAACGTCTCGACCTACTCATCGTACTGATCCGCCCAGGGAAGGGCGGTTCGGCAGTCGGCGAGGTGGGGGCGACCGCTCCCACCTCGTTCCACCATCCGGGGGAGACCCGCTTTTCGCGGGTGCGAACCATGCGGCGCTTCCGGTTCCAGCAGGGATGCTTCGCGGCGGCGGGCGCCGCAGCGCTCCTCTACGCCCTCACGCTCTCGCGCTCGGTCGGCGCGGGGGACAGCGGCGAGCTGATCCTCGCCGCCCGGGGTCTCGGGATCGCGCATCCTCCGGGCTACGCGCTCTGGCTTCTCCTCGCCCGTCTCGCCGCCGCGGTGCCGGCCGGCGCTCTCGCCCTCCGCGTGAACGCCGTCTCCGCGTTCGCCACCGCCGTCGCGACGGGCCTCTTCTGGCTGGTGTCGCGGCGGGCGGGACTTCGCCCTCCGGCCGCGGCGGTCGCGACGGTCCTGTTCGCCACGGCGCCGGTGCTATGGGCGTCGGCCGTCGAGGCCGAGGTCTACGGCCTGGCGATCGCGGGCTTTCTCGCGCTCGCGCTCCTCGCGGCGCGCGCCCGCGCGGCGCGGGGCACGGGCCGGGACGAAGCGCTCTTCTTCTTCGCCGCGGGGCTTGCGACGGTTCTCCACCAGACCCTCCTCTTCCCGGCGCTCGCGTTCGCCGCGTGGGTCCTCGCGCGCCGGGGCGCCGGCGCGCCGCGGACCGCGCGCGCGATCGGTTGGGCCGTGCTCGGCTTCTCCCTCACGCTCGTGATCCCGGTGCGCTGGAGCGCTGGCCCCTCCTTCGCCTGGACCGACGTGAACGGCCTCTCCGGATTGGCCGACTTCCTCCTCCGCCGCACGTACGGCGGGCTGGCGCAGAATCCCTTCCGCCTGGACCGCGCCTTCGACGAAGCCACGGGAATGTCCGGGATCGCGATCGCCTCGCTCGGGTGGCTGGGCGCCGCGCTCGCGGCGACGGGGCTCTTCGCGCGCCGCGCGCGGCGGGCCGCGGGCGCGCTCGCGCTGGCCGCGGCCTCCATCCCCGCGGCGCTGATCGCGCTGATCGCCTTCACGCCGGACGCCGAGCACCTGGCGCAGGTGACGCCATTCCTGGCGCCGCTCGTCGCGGCGGGCGCGCTGTTCGCGGGGGCCGGCGCGCAGTCGGTCGCCGGATTCGCGGCCCGGCTTCGCGCCCGGCGCGATGCGCCCCTCGGCGGCGCCCTCCGGAGCGCCGAGCTTCGCCGCGCGCTCGCCTCCGCGGCGCTCGTGGGCGCCGCGCTGGCCCTCGTTCCGGGGCGCTACGCCGCGGCCGACCGAAGCCGCTTCACGCTGGCGGAGCGATACGGCAGGGACCTTCTCGCCGAAGCGCCCCGCGGGGCCACGCTGGTGCTGGACGGCGACAACGAGACGTTCCTCGCCGCCTACGCCTCGCGCGTGGAGGGGCGCCGTCCGGACGTGACCCTCCGGCACCGGCGCGGGTGGATCTTCGGCGATCCGTGCGGGCTCCGCTCGAAGCCGCGCGCCGAATGGACGTCGGCCGCGCATCAGGACGAGATGGAGCGGATCCGGCGCGGGACGGAGACCCTCTGTTACGCCGTGCCTCCGGCCGACCTCATCCGGGCCGGAGTCTCGTTCCGGCAGCGCGGGCTGGTGTACGCGGCCGCGCCGGCGGGTTCGGCCGTGCCCGGCTGGGATCCGCCCGCCGGATGGCCCCGCTCGAGCGATCTCCTCGAAGGCCATCCGGAGCGCTACGACTACGTCACCCGGAAGATGGCGGTCTCCTACTCGGACGCCGCGGCGCGCCGGCTCTGGGCGCGCGGGCAGGTGGCCGAGGCGCTCCCCTGGTTCCTGGACGCGGCGCGCGTGGGCTACGACTTCCCGGGAGCGCGGCTGAACGCGGCGACGGCGCTGGCGGCGGCCGGCGAGCCCGATCGCGCCCTCGGCGAGCTGCTCGCCGCCTGCCGCCTCGCGCCGTACGACCCCGAGCCGCCGGCGCGCCTGGCCGTCTTCCTGGCCAGCGCCGGCCGGCACAAGGACGCGGCGCTCTGGTTCGAGCGCGCGTTCCGCGCCGAGCCGCTCGCGGCGATCGCGGCCGACGCGGCGCGCGCCTGGTCGCTCGCGGGAGAGCCCGCGCGCGCCGAGGAGTGGGGACGCCGCGCGGCGTCGTTCGGAGCGGCCGGGGGGCAGGGATGAGCCGCGCCCAGAAACCGCTCCGCGCCTCGCGCGCCCGTCCCCGGCGCGCGCGCGGGTTCACGCTGGTGGAGCTCGCGCTCGCGATCACCATCGTCGCGATCCTCGCCTGGGTCGCCTATCCCAAGGTCGCGGCGATGGGCGAGATCCGCCTGGACGCCGCCGCGCGCCGCCTGGCGGGCGACGTCCGCTACGCGCAGAGCCGCTCGATCAACACGCGCACGGTGCACGGGATCTACTTCCAGCCCTCGCTGTCGCGCTACACGGTCTATGCCCTGACGCCCGCCACGCCGGTCGCCGACCCGGCCGACCGCGCGCGGCCGCTCCGCGTGGACTACGCGAGCCGGGTGGAGTTCCGCGGCGTGTCGATCGCCTCCGCCTCGTTCGGGTCCGGTCGGGCGCTCTCGTTCGACTACTACGGCGTGCCGCGCGACAGCGGCGGGACCGACCTCGCTTCGGCCGGGCGCGTCATCCTGTCGTACCAGGGGCTGTCCGACACCGTGCTGGTCGCTCCCGGCACGGGGACGGTGACGGTCCGATGAAGCGCCGCGCCGCGCCCGCCCGCGCGCGCCCCGCGCGCGACGCCGGGTTCACGCTGCCCGAGGTCGTCCTGATCCTGGTCATCGCGGCGGTGGCGGTGCTCCCGCTCGGGATGCTCTTCGCGAACACGTCGATCCGATCGGGCGAGGCGCGAAGCGCCACGGTCATGGCGCAGCTCGCCCAGGCGAAGATGGAAGAGATCGCCGCCGACAAGAGCTCTCCGTCGCGCGGCTTCTCCTACCTCATGGCCGCCAACTATCCGGCCGAGAGCCCGGTGGCCGCCTTCCCCGGGTACTCGCGCACCGTGTCGTTCGCGCCCGACTCGGTCTACGACGGCGTCACGTTCCGGACGGTGAGCGTGACGGTCGCGCACGCGAACGTGCCGGCCGTGACGCTGACCACATGGTTCACCAGCTACTGACGCGGGCGGCGCGGCGCGGCCGGCACGGCGGGCTCGCGCGGCCGGACGACGCCGGATTCACGCTGGCGGAGGTGACGATCGTCATCGTGGTCGTGTCGATCGCCGCGTTCGTGTTCACGGGAATGTTTCTCGAGGCGATCCGGAGCTACCAGTTCGAAGACGCGGAGAAGGGGATGCTGCAGGAGGCGCGGTATGCCGAGGAGCGGATCAGCCGGGAGCTTCGCCGCGTGCGGGGCGACACGTACGTCACGCAGGCGACGCCGCGCGCGATCACGTTCGTGGACCGCGACTCGGCGGTCGTCGGCTTCTCCTGGTCCGGCGTGAAGGGGGACCCTCTGCTCTACACGAAGAACGGCTCGTCGCAGACGCTGGCCACCGGCGTGGACTCGCTGGCGTTCGCCTACTGGAAGTCGGACGGGACCGTGGCGGCGCCGGTCGTGGCGCCCGCGGCGACCGACATCTGGCGGGTCTCGGTGCACCTGCGCCTGGCCAAGGGGTCGCAGTCGGTGAGCACCGTGGCGGCGGCGCTCGTGAGGCCGATGTGATCGGCCGGAGCTGGGCGGCGTCGGCCAGGCCGGACGCCGCGCGCCGGGACCGCACGGGGAATCCCGAGGCGGGATTCTCGGTCGTGCTCGCGGTGGCTTCGATCCTGATCCTGCTCCTCCTGGGCCTCGCCATGGTCTCGATGGTGGTCGAGGACTCCGACCTCTCGCTCGGCCACGTGCGATCGAACCAGGCCTTCTACCTGGCGCATGCGGGCGTGGAGTACGGGGTGAAGAAGCTGGCCGCCAACCCCTCCTGGACCGGGCTTCCGATGCCGGGGAAGCCCGTGGGCGCGGGGGCGTTCTGGGTGGCGCCGCCCGACACGGTGGACGAAAACGGCGCGGCGCTCCCCTCGGGGCAGAAGCGGATCGTCGCGACCGGAATCGTCGGGGACGCGGCGCGCGCCATCCAGGTGCACGTCGCCTCGGGCGGCATCTCGACCTTCGCGGGCAACGGCACGATGGGCTACGCCGGCGACGGCGGCGCCGCCATCTCGGCGAATCTCAAGAACCCCGAGGGGGTGACGGTCGCCACGAACGGCGACGTCTACCTCTGCGACTCCGACAACCACGTGATCCGGAGGGTGGCCGCCGTGTCGGGGATCATCACGACCGTCGCGGGAACCGGAAGCCCCGGCTACACCGGCGACGGCGGGCTGGCGACCGCGGCCAAGCTCAAGTTCCCCGAGGACGTCACCGTCGCGGCCAACGGCGACCTCTACATCGCCGACACCGGAAATCACGTGATCCGGAGAGTGGCCGCGGCCTCCGGCGTGATCGTCACCGTCGCGGGCAACGGCTCGCCCGGCTTCTCCGGCGACGGCGGCGCGGCCACGTCGGCGCGGCTCGCCTCGCCTCGCGGAATCCAGGCCGCGGCGAACGGCGACCTCTACATCGGCGACCGCTCGAACAACCGGATCCGCAAGGTGACCGCCGCCACCGGGACCATCACGACGATCGCCGGCACCGGCGCGGGATATTCCGGCGACGGCGGGCCGGCGACCGCGGCCAAGCTCAGGGCCCCCCAGGGGCTCCATCTCGCCTCCACCGGCGACCTCTACGTCGCCGACGCGGGGAACCACGTGGTCCGGAAGATCAGCGCGGCCGGGATCATCACCACGTTCGCCGGCACGGGGACGTCGGGCTACACGGGGGACGGCGGACTGGCCATCGCGGCGCGGCTGAACGCGCCGGAGGCGGTGCATCTCGCCCCCAGCGGCGATGCCTACGTGGCCGACACCGGCAACCATGTCATCCGCAAGGTGCAGGCGGGAAGCCAGGTCATCACCACGATCGCGGGAACGGGCGTTCCGGGCTTCGGCGGGGACGGCGGCGCGGCCGCATCGGCGCAGCTCGATACGCCGCGCGGCATCGCGGTCGCGTCCACGGGAGTCTTCTACATCGGCGACAAGAACAACCAACGCATCCGGAAGGTCGGCGGCGCTCTCGCCGTCACGGCCTGGGTGGAGGCGCGGCGGTGAGAGGGCCTTTCATGCGCGGTCGGGTCGGCGTGGACGTGAGCGACGCTTCGGTCCAGGTCGTGCGGCTCCGCCGCGGTCCGGGCGGGCCGGCCGTCGAGCGGCTCGCGGCCGCGGTCCTGGCGGCCGACTCGGGCGCGGCGCGCGTGGAAGCGCTCCGCGGCCTGGTCGAGGCGGCGGGCATGAAGGGCGCGCCGGCGGCGGCGACGATCACGGGAAACGACGTCGTGATCCGACGGCTCACGCTGCCCGTGATGAAGCGCGCCGATCTGGTCGCCGCGCTTCGCCTCGAATGCCGGAAGCTGGTGGCCGGGCCGATCGAAGACGCCGAGATCCGCTTCGAGTCGCTCGGACGCTCGGGCCAGGACGGCCCTCCGGGGCTCGATCTCCTGGTGGCCGTGGCGCCGCGGCGCAAGGTGGAGGAGGCTCGGGAGCTCCTCGAGCAGGCCGGGCTCAAGGCCGCCTGCGTGACGCCCCGGCCCGTGGCGCTTCGCGCACTGCTCCGCGCGGCCGGCGAGACCCGTGCCGACGAAGCCGCCGCCTATCTCGAGGTCGGCGTGGCCGAGAGCCACGTCACCGTCCTCAAGGGGCGTGAGATCCGCTTCGCCCGCGACCTCGGGGTGGGGAGCGCGTCGTTCGCCGAGGCCCTCCGCTCGATCGTGGTGCCCGGTCAGGGAACGGTGGAGCTGAGCGCCGAAGAGGCGGAATCGCTGGTGCGCGCGCACGGCATTCCCGACGGCGCCCAGGAGGCGGCGAGCGCAGGTCCCATCCCGCTCACGGCCGTGTCGGTCATGCTCCGGCCGGTGCTGGAGCGCCTGGTGCGGGAGCTCTGGAACTCCTTCGATTACGTGAACGAGCAGTTCATGGGCGAATCGGTTTCCCGGGTGGTGCTGCTGGGCGAGGGGTCGCGCGTCCGGAATCTCCCGGAGTACCTGGCTGGCGTTCTCAAGATCCCGGTCGCCGGGGCCGATCTGTTCGAACGGGCGGCAAGGGGCGAGCGGGCCTCGCGCGGCGGCGCGCGTCCGGCGACGGAGCCGGCGTCGGAGCTGGCGCTGGGGCTCTGCCTGCCCGACGCCGGTGCTTTGAACTTCCTCGCGCCGCCCGAGGCCGGCACGGCGTACCGCCTGGCGAGCGCGGTGCCGCAGCGGGCCGCCGCGGCGGTCGCGGCGATGCTTCTGTTGTCGGTCTCGCTTCCCGCGGAGATGGCGGTCGTGGGCGAGCGGCAGCGGGTCGCCTCGCTCCGGGGAAGCCTGGAGGAGGTCCGGCCGCGCGCCGAGGCGCTCCGCCGCTTCCGCGCCGCGCGCGAGGAGGAGACGCGCCTGCACGACCTGCTGGCCCGCCTGTCGGGAGGGCAGGTGCTCTGGTCGTACGTGCTGCGCGATCTGAGCTGGAGAGTGACGGACAACGCGCGCCTCACGACGCTCGAGGTACTGGAACCCGGGGAACCGGCGCCGGCCGCGGGGGCGGCCCAGCCGGCGGGGGAGAGCGGCCGTGAGGTGCGCCTCTCGGGACTGCTGCGCACGGATCGCGAGCGGCCCGAGAAGGTCCTGGGCGAGCTGATGGATTCGCTGTCCCGCTCGCCGGTATTCGATCAGGTCCGTCTGGAGGGATGCCAGACCGTGACGCCGGCGCTCTCCAGCTTCACCGTGACCGTGCGGATCGCGGAGTAGGGAGGCTCGTGGAGTCGCCGATCCGACAGCCGTACCTGGGGCACCTGGTGATCGCGGGGGTTCTCCTCGCGTCACTGGGCGTGGTGCGGGCCGTCTACGTGGATCCACGGGAGCGCGAGGCGAAGCAGCTCCGGACGGAGCGCGGGCGGCTGGAGGCCGATCTGGCC
>DATJEJ010000077.1:0-3231 GCA_035496795.1 Candidatus Omnitrophota bacterium | reverse complement strand
GAGACGAGCATCGCGCCCTGGGACCCGCAGCGATACCAGCATAACGAGACTGGCGAGGACAACGCCGCCGCTCACCTCCGCTCCCTGACCATCGGGCATGAAGTGATCGTTCCGGTCACCGCCGGGCGTCTCGACTTTGGTCCGTGGCAGCGGGTTTTTTATGGGGAATGGGACGGGCAGCGGCCCAAACGCGTGATCATCAAGGCTTTGGGCGACTGACCCCGTTCGCATTTCGCAGGTTGGTGTTAGATTACGCCGTCCAACCCGGTTCGGCCCCGCCGGATCGCCGCCTTCTGGCGGCGCCCCGCACAGACGTTGCGGTGCTGACCTCAGGTGCGACATCGGTAGCTCCGCGAATGGCGCGGGGAGCCGGTGAGCGCGTCCGAGGCCCCCCGGGCGGCCGCGGATGCTGCGCGGGGCAACGGGCCCCGCCACGCGACACCGGACGCTGGCCTTCTCCACGCGCGTGCGCGCGACCCGGCATATCCGCTTCGGGCGTCGGCGAGCGAGGGGAACCGGGCGCTGAGGCGCCCCCTTACTCATCACTCTTCACCAGTACATGAATCCACGTCAGCCGCGGCACGCGCCCATGCGCGCGCCTGTCGCGCCAATCCATCGCGGCCCCCAGGCAATCCTCAACAACTCGCCCTTCCAGCACGCGCCTAACGCTGCCCTCCTCATCGACTTCGACAACGTCACGATGGGGATCCGCTCCGACCTCGCGGGGGAGCTCCGAAACCTGCTCGGTTCCGAGATCATCAAGGGAAAGGTCGCCGTCCAGCGCGCCTACGCCGACTGGCGCCGCTATCCGCAGTACATCGTGCCGCTGGCCGAGTCGTCGATCGACATGATCATGGCCCCGGCGTATGGCTCCTCCAAGAAGAACGCGACCGATATCCGCCTCTCGGTGGACGCGATGGAGCTGGTCTTCACCCGTCCCGAGATCGGGACCTACATCCTCCTCTCCGGCGATTCGGACTTCGCATCGCTCGTGACGAAGCTGAAGGAGTACGGGAAGTACGTGATCGGTGTCGGCATCCGCGAATCATCGAGCGACCTGCTGGTCATGAATTGCGATGAGTACTACAGCTACAACGCGCTCGCCGGCCTGGTGAAGTCGGGTGATGAGGAGACGGTGAAGTGGGACCCATGGGAACTCGTCGTGGAAGCCATCACGCGCATGGTGAAGAACGGCGACGTGATGCGCTCGGACCGGCTCAAGCAGGTCATGCAGGACATCGACACCACGTTCGACGAGAAGAACCTCGGCATGTCGAAGTTTTCGCGCTTCGTGCAGGATGCGGCGGCGCGCGGGCTCATCTCGATCACGAAGCTCGAGAACGGGCAGCTCGAGGTCGGGATGCTTGCCGGACGACGCCCGGCGGCGACTGCCGCGGCGACGGACGGCGCGACGCGTACGGCCACTCCTGCGGTGGCAGGCGAGCGTACCGAAGAAGTGACCCGGCCCGAGGGAAGTGAACGCGGCGGGCGCCGCGGACGCCGGGGTCGCGGCCGTGACCGGGACCGGGATCGTGAACCGAGGCTGGAAGGGACGACGCCGGCGCCCGCGGCCGCTCCAGCTGCAACGCCGCTTCCACCCATCGCGCCCGCCTCGACGGCGGTCAGCGCCGTTGCTGCTGGCGGAGCACCGGCGGAGCCCACGGTCGGCCACACGGGCGAGCGCCTCACCAAGGACGAGGCGTTCGACATCGTGCGACGGGCCGCGCGTTCGATGATCACCGGCGAGAGCGCCGTGATGGCCAATGCGCTTCGCAAACGCGCCCACGAACTCCTCGGGCGAGACAGCGAGAGCCTCAACGAGCGCATGTTCATCCGCATCCTCAAGGACGCACACGATGCGGAGATCATCGACCTCCGCCGCCGTGGAGACGATTACGAGGTAGCACTGCCGGCCGAGGTCGCGCCGGTGTCGGAGCAGCTCAACCGCGCGGCGCAGGCCCACGCGAGCGCGCAATCGGCTGCAACGCCGGCCTCCCCGGTCCTCCGGGGTATGGGACCGCGCGGCATCCCTTCACGGGGAGGGAGAGGCATGGGTCGAGGAGCGCCGCCGCCGGAGTTGCTGTCGCTTGGCGTGGTGGAGGAGGCTTCGGCGCCGGTCATTGCATCGAGTGAGCCAGCGGCGGCTCCTGTCGGCGAAGCGGCCGACGTGGTGCCTGCCCGGAAGCCCCGAGGCCAGCGTGGGGGAGCCCGGCCGGCGAAGAAGGGAAAGCCTGTCGCCGCCGCTCCGGAGAAGGCCGCGGAAGCTCCGCCAGCTGCATCGCCCGCCGCGTCCACGAGACCGGCGGCCAAGAAGAGCCGGGGATCGCGTGGAGCGGCCAAGAAGAGCGTGGCGAAAACCGCCACGGCGTGATGCGGACG
This sequence comes from Candidatus Omnitrophota bacterium, assembly GCA_035496795.1. Lineage (GTDB taxonomy): Bacteria > Eisenbacteria > RBG-16-71-46 > SZUA-252 > SZUA-252 > DASQJL01. The sequence continues at coordinate 852 of DATJEJ010000077.1, read as the reverse complement.
TCCGCACGATGAAGGAGAGTCCCGCCTCGTGAAACCGACCGCCGCGCCATCCGCGCGGCGGTTGCGTTTCGGCCCTCCGCTTCCGCCCGCTTACTACGATCGCGCCACCGAGCTTGTCGCACGTGAGCTTCTGGGCGCGGTTCTCCAATCGCGCTCGCCCGACGGAGTGACGAGCGGACGCATCGTCGAGACCGAAGCGTACCTCGGACCGCACGATCCAGCCTGCCATGCCGTGGCCGGGCTCACCGAACGCACGCGCGCCCTCCACGGGCCGCCAGGCACGGCATATGTCTATTTCGTGTACGGCGTACACTGGTGCATGAATGCCGTCACCCGCGAAGCGGGTCACGGGAGTGCGGTGCTGATTCGTGCCCTCGAGCCGCTCGAAGGACTTGCCCTCATGCGCCGCCGTCGTGGTGAGCGCATTTCCGACCGGGACCTCGCCAACGGGCCGGGCAAGCTCTGTCAGGCGTTAGGCATCGACCGCCGACTGGACGGCGTCCGGCTGGATCGGGGGGCGCTCCGTATTCTCCGCGGCGATGCACTGCCTGACGAGGTCGTCCGCGCGACGCCGCGCATCGGGATCTCGCGAGCGGCGGATTGGCCTCTGCGTTTCGTCGTCGCTTCCAGTCCGTACCTTTCGCGCCGGATCTAGCTGCGGGGTTCGCAGCGCGCGGGGCGAGGACGCCAGCGAGTGCCGGTCGTGTGGGTGAAGCATCCGACCCAGATGCAGACGCGGGCCGCGACCCGAAGGTCGCGGCCCGCGCGCGCTAAGGGTTCCGGACGGCTACTTCAGCTTCTCGATCGCGCTGCCAACGTTGTATCGCACACCACCGGAGAACAGGAAGGTGT
>DATJEJ010000076.1:0-9516 GCA_035496795.1 Candidatus Omnitrophota bacterium | reverse complement strand
CCGCTCGACTTCCGCTTCCTGATGGATTTCGCGCGCCAGCCCTCGCTCAAGGCGCCGCGCGCCCCGGCATGGCCGCCGCAGCCCGTGCCCGGGGTGCCGCCCCTGGACGGGATCTGGGACGCGATCCAGGAGCGGGACATCCTCCTCTTCCATCCCTACGAGACGTTCGAGCCGGTGCTGCGCCTGTTGGTGCTCGCCGCCGAGGACCCCAGCGTGCTCGCGATCAAGCAGGTGCTCTATCGCACGTCGTCCACGTCGGAAGTGGTGAACGCGCTGGAGCGCGCGGCGGAGAGCGGGAAGCAGGTGACGGTGCTGGTCGAGCTGCAGGCGCGCTTCGACGAGGAGCGGAACGTGAACTGGGCGCGCCGCCTGGAGGACGCCGGCGCGCAGGTGCTCTACGGGCTGGCGGGCCTGAAGACGCACGCCAAGGCGCTCCTCATCGTCCGCCGCGGTCCGGGAGGGATCGAGCGCTACGCCCACGTCGGAACCGGCAATTACAACGAGCGGACGGCCGCCGAGTACTCCGACGTGGGGCTCCTCTCGGCGGACGAGGATCTCTGCGCCGACCTGACCGGCTTCTTCAACGTGGTGACCGGCTACTCGGAGCCCTTGCCCTGGCGTCGGATCGAGATGGCGCCGCTCGGGCTCCGCTCGCGGCTCCTCGCGTTGATCCGGCGCGAGATCGCGAAGGCCACCGCGGAAGAGCCGGGGCTGATCCGCGCCAAGATGAACGCGCTGCTGGACATTCCGCTCATCGAGGCGCTGTATGAGGCGTCGAACGCGGGGGTGCGGATCGACCTCAACGTGCGCGGCTCGTGCCTCCTTCGTCCCGGCGTGAAGGGGATGTCGGAGAACGTCCGCGTCGTGAGCCTGGTGGACCGGTTCCTGGAGCACGCGCGCATCTTCGAGTTCCGAAACGGCGGCGACGTCGAGACCTTCATCGCCAGCGCCGACTGGATGCCGCGCAACCTGGACCGGCGCGTCGAGCTGATGACGCCGATCGTGGATCCGGAACACCGAGCCCGGCTGGGCCGTATTCTGGACGCCATGTTCGCCGACAACGTGAAGGCGCGCGAGTTGAGGTCGGACGGCGCCTACGTCAAGCGCGACGGGAGGAAGAAGGCGACCCGCGCGCAGGAGCTGTTCTGGGAGGAGGCCCGCGCGGCCGCTTCCCGGACCGAGGATCCGGATCGCAGCGTGTTCCAGCCCTTGCGGCGGGCTCCGAACGCTGGCTGATCCGGCGCGCGGAGCGGGCGCATCCGGCCCGCCTCCGCTCATCGTGTCCCACTCGAGGGGGAGGGTCGCATGGCGAGCTGGGTGAACCGCGTGATCGGAGCGGCGCAGCTGCGCTCCGAGACCTACGAGGAAGTCGAGGCGGACAAGACCGCGAACTTCCAGGCGCTCGGGGTCGTGGTGGTCTCCGCGATCGCCGCGGGGTTTTCCATGGCGCAGGGCGGCGGACGCGCGATCGGCGTCGGGATCCTCGCGGCCCTGGTCGCGTGGGTGCTCTGGTCGGCGCTCACCTGGCTCATCGGGACGAAGTTCCTGTCCACGCCCGAGACGCACGCCGACATCGGCGAGCTGCTCCGCACGACCGGCTTCGCGGCGGCTCCGGGGATCCTCCGCATCTTCGGCGGCATCCCCGTCGTCGGTTTCGTCTTCAATCTGGTCGCGGGGCTCTGGATGCTGGCGGCCTTCGTGGTCGCGGTGCGGCAGGCTCTGGACTACCGGAGCACGGGGCGGGCGCTCCTGGTGTGCGGGATCGGCTGGCTCGTCTGGTTCGCCGTGATCGCCTGGACGTTCCTCCTCCTGGGCGCCTCGGTGGCCGGATTCCAGGCGCTGCGGGGGAACCTCCAGTAGACGCAGGTCAGTAGCGCACGTCGAACGCCAGCCGCCCGAGCCACTCGTTCCGCTCGCGTCCGGCGACGTGATTCTCGTTCCGCACGCGGCCGTATCCCGCGCCCAGCGAGAGATCCACGTTGTCGCGCGGCATCCAGCGCGCGTCGCCGAACACTTCGCGGCGGCGCTCCACGATCCCGGTGAGCGAGGCGTTGCTCACCGGGCCCGTCCCTTCGAGGAAGGCGTCGCCCAGCTTTCCCTCGCCGTGGTTCGTGAAGTCCCCGCTCCAGCGGAACTGCCAGTCGCGGCTCCAGTCGTAGACCGCTTCCACGAAGACGTTCTCCACGTCGGGACCCAGCGCAAAGCCCAGCGGGCGGTCCCGGTAGATGAAGTTCTGCCCGTAGTCGACCGAGTAGGTGAAGTTCCGGACGCGCGTGTACTCCCCGAGCAGGCGGATCGCGCGCACCCCGAACGGGCGGTCGCTTCGAAGCCCCAGCTGCCAGGCGAAGCGGTCGGGCATGGTCCGGTCCTCGGTGGTGAAGTCGTCGACGAGCAGCTCTCCCGTGAGGGAGACGTCGCGCGTGGGGCGCCAGGCCAGGTCGGCCGAGGCCATGACGTTCGCGCGCTCCAGTCCGCGCAGGGAGTCGCTGGAGACGTCGCGGATGTGGATGCGCTCCACGATGGCGTAGGGAAGGATGCCCAGCGCGTAGACCAGATCGGCGTTGTCGCTGCGGTACCGCACGGCCTCCGCCAGCCCCACCGTGAGCGCGCGCGAGACGTTGGCCTCGATCCGATGCGCCGCGAGGTAGCGCCGGTCCAGGCGCGAGAGCTGCCCCGTGACGGCGGACGCGGTCACGCGCCCGCCCAGTCGGACCGAGTGATAGAGGAACCCCATCGGTCCCGCCGCGTCCGAGAGGAGCAGCGTCCCGCGCCGGCCCGGCCCCCATCGAAAATCGTCGTAACCCGCCGCCACCGTCAGCGCGCCCGCGCGCGCCGTGATCTCGGCGCGGAGGACCGACGTCTCCAGGTCGGTGTGCGCGACGATGGCATCGATCCAGTCGCGCGCCGAGCGGACCCGCGTGACGCCCAGCTCCTCGAAGGCCGCGAACGCGGGCCAGAGCTGGAGCGACATGCGCGCGCTGGCCGAGGACTCGTCACGGAAGCGGTAGTGCGGGGCGCGTCGCTCCCGGTAGTCGCCGCGCAGGTGCCCGGCGGCGGCGAGGCGGAACCGCTGCTCGCGGGGGCCCGCGTCCACCAGAGGTCCGGTCTCCGGCTCGGCCGGGGGCGCGCCGAGGTCGGTCAGCTCGCGCGCCAGCTCGCGCTCGAGCCGCTGGAAGTGAAGGTCCGAAGCGATCGTCGAGTCCAGGCGCGCCGCCCGCAGCAGCGCGCGCGCCACGTCGATCCGCGCGAGAGGCCGCGAGTACACCGCGATGGAATCGAGCCGCCCGCGCGCGGCGAGAGCCTCGATCTCCTCGTAGGCGAAGTGGCGCACCGGCAGAAACTCGGCGGGCTCTGCCCGCAGCCCGGGCGCGATCCCGGCCAGCACGGCGGCCAGGGCGGCGATCGCCATCGCCCCGACCGGGGTGTCCCGTTTCGTTCGCTCCCTCATCGCCCGGCGTCCTCCCGTCAACGTGTCGCCCCGCCCGCGCATCCAACCGAAGGGCCGCGCCAGGGTAGTGGAGCGGGGCCTGGGTATGTAGAAAGTTCGACATAGTGTGACACGAACGATGCAACCGCGACGCGGGACCGTGCTCCTAAACGGCGCTGCGCCAAGGGCTTCTTGAATGGCACATCGTCTGCTCGGAGTGGCGACCGTCTCACGGTTCTCACCTTTCGCGAAAGGGAGGAGTCCCATGCAGCGCACCACCATCATCACCGCCGTCATCTTCGCGGGGGCCCTGGCTACCGCCCCCCGGAGCGCCTCCGCGGGTCCCCTCGACTACCAGGGGCTCGCGTTCCAGAGCCAGGGTACGGGCACCAGCTCGGTCCTGGCCGGTGTGGAGACCGGGAACGGCGGGGCCGTCCCCGTGTTCGCCTCCACGTCATCCTCGTCCAGCGAGCGCCCCATCTACCGGCGCCGGCCCTATCGCGATCGCTATCGCGACCGCTACGACGACAACGACCAGCCCCGGTACTTCGGCGCGTTCGGCGCGGGCACGTTCGATCCGGACGATCAGCCGGGCAACGGCCTCTGGATGAACGGCGAGCTGGGCAGCGAGGTCGGCGACGCCCTCGATCTCGGCGTTCGCGTGAACTGGTATCACCGCCAGTCGGACAATTCGCAAGTCGTCTCCACCTACACCGACGAGGCCGGCAACGTCCACGAGCGGGTCCTCGATACCAACAACATCGAGACGAACCTCGTGCCGCTGATGGCCATTCTCCGCGTCCGCTTCCCGGTTTCCCGCGACTTCCAGCCCTATGTCGGCGGCGGCATTGGATGGGAGTGGCTCACGGTGAGCGGCACCGATTCGACCGGCTTCGACTTCCAGGACGACTACGACGGGTTCGGCGGACAGGTCTTCGCCGGGCTGAACGTGGGCGTCTCGCCGACCCTGAACCTCTACGGTGAAGCGCTATGGAACAAGAGCACCGTGTCGGCGCGCTTCTTCGATCCGTTCGTGGGCGCCACCATCAAGGATGAGATCGACATGGACGGCCTGGGATTGCACGGAGGGCTTCGCTTCAGCTTCTGAGACCACGCTCCGATCTTCCGGTTCTAGTGGCCCCCGCGGGCGCGGTGCGGTACGTTTCCGGCTGGATTCCGCGGGACGAAACGCGCCGCCCCCGACGGGGGCGTCGTTTGGAAGCGAACCAGGAGGTGGGATGATGGATCGGAGCCTTACCCGGAGATCGGTGCGGCTCGCCGCGCTCGGGGTCGCGCTGGTCGCGATCACGGGTCTCGCGGCGGCCGCGCCGCGCGCTTGGGCGCAGACGACGTCCAGCACCAGCGCGCGCACGGAAGACGTTTCGCTCGGATTCAAGGGAATGGGCGCCCGGATCGGCCTGGTCGACCCCGAGGGCGCGAGCAGCACGGTGGACCTCGGGGTTCACGTCGACGCCGGCGAGTTCGCCCGGAACGTGCGGCTCATGCCGCTCGTCGAGTACTGGAGCGTCGGGCAGGACGTCGGACCCTACAACGCCGACCTCAAGGATTTCTCGCTGGGGGCGGACATCAATCTCGATTTTCCGCTGCAGGACAGCCGCATCACCCCTTATGCGGGCGGAGGCATCGGGTTGCACTGGCTCAAGGCTTCGACCAACGTTCCCAACGTGCCCGACCAGTCGGATACCAAGCTCGGATTGAGCCTCCAGGGCGGCGTCCGGACGGACGCCATGCCCAATCTGGCTCTCTTCGGTGAACTGCGCTATAACTTCGTCTCGGATGCCAATCAGTTGAAGATCCTGGGCGGGTTTACGTACCGGTTCATCTACTAGGGACGGCGGAGGAGCCATGGACAGCTTGAGACGGCTTGGAATCGTTGCATTTTCGCTGGCGGTGGTCGTGGGCGTTTCGGCCTGTCAGAAGAAGCAGACGGAGACCTCGACGTCCGCGAGCGACACCACCATGAGCGCGGAGAGCCCCTATCCCGTCGAGGAGACGCCGCCGGCAGCGACCACGACGCCTCCGGCGGAGAATCCGCCCGCCACCGGCGGAACCAGGACCACGACGCATACCACCACGCCTAGGACGACCCACTCGAGCGGCACGACCACGGCGTCGAGGGCCACGGTGCACATCCCCGTGGGCACGACGATGGACCTCGTGATGGTGACCGACGCGAGCACCAAGACGGCGAACATCGGCGATCCGATCGAAGCCAAGCTCGCCGCCCCGCTGGTCGTCGATGGCAAGGTCGTGGCCGAAGAGGGCTCCGTGGTGCGCGGCAAGATCGCGGACCTGAAGCGCGCGAGCCACGCCAAGGACCAGGAAGGCCGCGCCTTCCTCAAGTACGACTTCACCTCGATCGAGACCGTGGGCGGCACCAAGTCGCTCAACGCCACCGTGACGAGCAGCGAGGGCAAGGAGCTGGAGGCCAAGTCCACGAGCACTCGTGACAAGCTGCTCATCGGCGGCGGCACGGTCGCCGGCGCGGTCATCGGCAAGGTGGCCGGCGGGTCCACCAAGAGCACCATCATCGGCGCCATCGGCGGCGCGGCCGTCGGAGCCGGCGCCGTGGCGGCCTCGAAGGGCCACGAGCTGGAGATCCCGGCCGGCAGCAAGGTCGTGCTGAAGACCGAGGAGTCGATCACGGTGGTGATGGCGAAGTAGCGAAACCGAGTCGTCCGGAGCGCCGACGCCCCCGCGGGAAGCCCCGCGGGGGCGTTTTGTCTGGGGATCCGAGCCCGGCCGGCCGGCCCCCCTCGCCTTGACACACCCCGCCCCCAGACCGATACTCGCGCCCGACCCACACTTACAGCCGCGGATCCAGGAGCGACAATGGACGCCAGCCAGGCATTGCTGAAGGAACTGTGCGAAGGCTTCGGCCCTCCGGGCCACGAGACCGAGATCGCGGGGATGATGAAGAAGCACCTGCGCGGGCTCGGCGAGGTGACGCAGGACGGGCTCGGAAGCATCATCTGCAAGAAGAAGGGAACGTCCGATCAGCCCCGGATGCTGGTCGCCGGGCACATGGACGAAGTCGGGTTCATGGTGAAGGGGATCACGCCCGAGGGCTTCATCAAGTTCCTCCCCATGGGTGGGTGGTGGGGCCATGTCGTCCTCGCGCAGAGGGTGCGCATCCGGACCCGGAAGGGCGACGTGATCGGCGTGGTCGGATCGAAGCCGCCTCACGAGCTGCAGGAAGAGGAGCGGCGGAAGGTCCTCGAGCTCAAGGACATGTTCATCGACGTGGGCGCCACGTCCTCCTTCGACGTGCGGAAGAAGCTGGGAATCCGTCCCGGCGACCCGATCGTTCCCGAGTCGGGCTTCGACGTCATGGCGAACCCGCGGCTCTACCTCGCGAAGGCGCTGGACAACCGCGTCGGCTGCGGGCTGGTCGTGGACATGCTGCGAGGGCTCAAGGAAGCGCGCCACCCGAACACCGTGTACGGCGTGGCGACCACGATGGAAGAGGTGGGGCTGCGCGGGGCGCAGACCGCCGTGGCCTCGGTGAAGCCGCAGGTCGCGATCGCCGTGGACGTGGGGATCGCGCACGACACGCCCGGCTCGATGGGCGACGGCGACGAGAAGCTCGGCGCCGGCGTGGGGATCCTGGTCTATGACGCCACCCTGATCCCGAACGTCGGACTCCGCGACCTCGCCGTCGAGATCTGCGAGAAGCAGAAGATCCCGTTCCACCTGGGCACGGTGGAGCGCGGCGGCACCGACGCGGGGCGCTTCCACGTGTACGACACGGGGATCCCCTCGCTCGTCATCTTCATTCCGACCCGGTACATCCACAGCCACGCGACGATCATGGACCGCAAGGACTACGACGCCGGCGTGCGGCTCCTGGTCGAGCTGGCCAAGCGTCTCGACGCCAAAACGGTGGGAGGGCTCTGATGCCCAGCGCGAGGAAATTCCTGGCGGAGTTTCTCGGGACCTTCGCTCTCGTCCTGTTCGGAGCGGGAGCGATTCTCCAGCAGCAGATGACCCAGACGGTGGGCACGACCGGGATCGCCGTGGCGCACGGCCTCGCGATCATGGTCAGCATCTACGCGCTGGGCCATATTTCCGGAGGCCACTTCAATCCCGCGATCAGCTTCGCCATGTTCCTCACGCGCCGCCTCTCGGCGGGCATGACGCTCCTCTACTGGGTGGCCCAGCTGGCCGGAGCCGTCGTCGCGGCCTGGCTCCTGGCCATGGCCTACCACAACGGAGCGGCCGACGCCCATCTCGGCGCCCCGGTGGCAGATCCGTCGATACGGCCCTCCCTGGCCGCTCTCCTCGAGGGGGTCGCCGCCTTCATGCTTGTGCTCGTGGTCTTCGGCTCCGCCGTCGACCCTCGGGCGCCCAAGGGCTTCTACGGGCTCGCGATCGGGCTCACGCTGACGGCGAACATCCTCATGGGCGGGGTTCTAACCGGCATGGCCTTCAATCCGGCGCGCGCTTTCGGGCCCGCACTGGTGGCAGGCTTCTGGCAAGACCAGTGGGTATACTGGGTGGGGCCGCTCCTGGGGGGCGGAGTCGCCGGCATCCTCTACGACCGTTTCTTTCTCGAGCGCGCCTGAGCCGTACCCGCGCGCGGGGTGAAGATGGACCCGCAGCGTGAACTGCAGCGCGACCTCGCTCCGCGCCTCGCGGGCGAGGTTCGCACCGACCCGATCACCCTCGCCCTCTTCGCGACGGCGGCCTGCATCTTCCGCAGGAAGCCGCTGGCCGTGGTGTCGCCCAAGTCGACCGCGGACGTCGCGGCCGTCATGGCGTTCGCCTCCGAGCATGGCATTCCGGTCACGCCCCGGGGTGGCGGATCCAGCCTGGCCGGCGCGGCCCTGGGCCCCGGGATCATCCTCGACTTCTCCGCGCACATGCACCACGTGCTCGAGGTGGACCCCGGCCAGCGTCGCGTGCGCGTGGAGCCGGGCGCGATCCACACGCGCGTGCAGCGCGCGGCCGCGCCCTACGGCCTGCGCCTGGGCCCCGACCCCTCGTCGGGGGATTTCTGCACCATCGGCGGGAACATCGGGACGAACGCCGCCGGCGCCCACACGCTCCGCCACGGCACCACGAAGGATCATCTCGAGGCGCTCACGGTCGTGCTCCACGACGGCACCGTGGTGCGCCTGGGGGAGGGCGCCCCGGAGGACCAGCCCTCGGCCTGGACCCGCACGGCCGAGCACCTGACCGAGATCCTTCGCGCCGGAGCGCCGCGGTTCCTGCCGGAGCGACCGCGCGCGAACAAGAACTCCTGCGGCTACGACCTCTGGGGCGCGTGGAATCCCGGCGACCAGGTGTCCTCCATCGAGCCGCGCTTCGACCCGATCCGGCTCCTGTGCGGCTCCGAAGGGACGCTCGGCGTCGTGACCGAAGCGACGATGCGCCTCGTCCCGAAGCCGTCGGCGACGGCGGTCGCGCTCCTCTACTTCGCCTCGTGGCACGAGGCGACCGAGGCGGTGCTCGAGGCGCGGCGCGCGGGAGCGTCGGCGATCGAGGCGATGGACCACACGTTCCTCGAGTTCGTGAAGAAGGACCGTCCCGACCTCCGCGACCTGATCCCCGACCGGTTCGAGGCGGGGCTCCTGGTGGAGTTCGAGGGCGCGGCCGACGAGGAAGCGCGGACCGGGCTGGCCGCGATCGAGGAGTGGGTGGCCGCGCGTCCGGGGAAGGTGCTCGATTTCCGCGCCGCGCGCGACGCCGCCGAGCGGGCCGCCCTCTGGAGCGTGCGCCGCGCCGCGCTGCCGCTGGTCTACCGCGCCGAGCCGGTCGAGCGGCCGATGAACTTCATCGACGACACGGCCGTGCCCGCCGAGGCGCTGGGCGAGTACATCGGGGGCCTCCGCTCCATCTTCGCCAGGCACCGGACGCGCTACGTCGTGTTCGGCCACGCGGGGAACGGGAACGTGCACGTGGTGCCCTTGCTGGACCCGCACGAGGCCACCTTCGTGCCGCGCATGGCCGCGATGGCCGAGGACGCCTTCGAGCTGACGTGGCGCCTCGGGGGGACCATCACCGGCGAGCACGGCGACGGCGTGCTCCGGGCCCCCTATCTCCGCCGGCAGTATCCCGAGTCGTAC
>DATJEJ010000075.1:0-4777 GCA_035496795.1 Candidatus Omnitrophota bacterium | reverse complement strand
CGGCCGCCGCGACGGGTCCGCTCCGGGTCGATCCCTCGCGACCCTGGGTTCGCGTGAGCGTGGTGCGGCCCGGGCTCTATCGGATCACCCAGGCCGCGCTGGCCAACGCGGGCATCTCCACGGCCGGCATCGATCCGGCCACGTTCCGCCTGTTCCGCTCCACGCCGGGCGATCTTCCCGAGAGCACCGACGTGGACGCCGGGCCCGACTCGCTCCGCGAATGCGCGATCACGGTCACGGGCGAGGGGGACGGCACGTTCGACGCGGCCGACGCCGTCTACTTCTACGGCACGGGCGAGAGCGGCTTCGGCTACGACCTGAAGGCGGGCGGCGGGACGGAGTACCAGGAGACGCAGCGGACCGACCTGCAGCCGCACTGGCTCACGTGGGGGCCGGGTCCGCTGGCGACGCCTCCCCGGCGGATCGCGGCGCGCGATGCCGCGCCCGTATCGGCCGGAGCGCCGCTTCTCACGCAGGTGACCCACCGGGTCCACTTCGAGACCAATCGATTCCCCAACTTCGACCTCTTCCAGCCCGGGCTTCGATGGGAGCGCTGGTTCATGAGCGTGCTCCCGCAGGGGGCGCGGCTCGCGTTTCCGATCACGCTTCCCGGAGCCGTCCCGGGAGGGGAGGTCTCGGCCAGGCTCCGGATGTGGGGGCAGGCCACGTCGACCGGGCACTCCGCGCGGCTCTGGTGGGACGGCGCGATCGTGGACACGGTGAGCTGGAACTTCCTCGCGGCGCGCGACCTGACCGCGTCGGGGCTCTCCACGAACGGCGCGCGGGACACGGTGCAGGCCGAGGTGCCGGCGGTCCTGGGACGGACCGACCCCGAATACCTCGCCTGGTTCGAGGTCTCGTACCCGCGCGCGCTCACCGCCTCGTCGGACACCATCGCCTTCGCCGCGCCCGATTCGGTCGCGGCCGGACGCTACCGCTATGCCATCGCCGGGGTGAGCGACACCACGACGGCGTGGCTCCTGGACCGCACCGATCCCGAATCGCCCGTGCGGCTCGCCGGGGGAATCTGGTCCGGCGCCTTGCCCGCGTTCACGCTGACCGTCGAGGACAGCGCGGGCGCCGGCTACCGGCCGCGCTACACGCTCGTCTCCACGTCGAGGGCGCCGATCCCGGCGCTGGCCCGCTACGCGCCCGGCGCGAGCCCGCACGCCGTGGCGGACCTGCTCGAGCCGGGGAACGCGGCCGATTACCTGATCGTCACGCCGGCCGCGTTCCTCGCCGAGGCGGAGTCGCTCGCCATCGACCGCGAGGCGCGGCTCCCGGGCGTCGCGGCCCCGCGCGCGGCGATCGCCACCACGGAAGCGATCGCGTCCCAGCTCGGCGGCGGTCGGTCGGACCCGGTCGCGATCCGGAACCTGTTCGCCTACGCCGAGCGGCACTGGTCCGCCGGACCGCTCTACGTCTGCCTCTTCGGGGACGCCTCGGACGATCCGAAGAACTATCAGATCATCTCGGCGGCCGATCTCGTGCCGACCTACAACGAGTACTGGGACTCCAGCCTTCTCCTCCAGTTCATCTCGGACGACTTCTACGCCTTCCTCGACGGGCCCGGCGACCGGCTCTTCGACTTCGCGATCGGGCGCCTGCCCGCGCGCACCACCGAAGAGGCGCGCGCGCTCGCGCGCGGGAAGAACGCGGTCTACGAACGCACGCAGGACTTCGATTGGTGGCGCACGCGAGCGCTGCTCACCGCCGACGACGCCTGGAAGTGGTCGGTTCCGAATACGAAGCGCGACCCCGTCGGCGCCGACCACGTGGCCCAGATGGAGCGGAAGGACGGATTCCATCTCCCGTTTCCCGTGCGCCGGGAGAAGGTCTACGTGAACGACTACCCCTTCGCCGATTCCACGAAGCAGTCCAAGCCGGCGGCGCGGGAGACCTTCCTGGCCGCGGTGAACGCGGGCAACTGGCTCGTCGAGTTCGCCGGACATGGAAACGAGAACTTCCTTGCCGACGAGCAGATGTTCCGCTCCCTCGACGTGAACCGCCTCACGAACGCCGCGCGGCCTTCGATCTTCGGCTTCTTCTCCTGCACGGTGGGGAAGTTCGACGACAACGTGCAGCAGGACGGGCTGGCCGAGCTCGTGCTCCGGCACCCCGGCGGAGGATCGGTGGTCTCGCTGGCGGCGAGCCAGGAGGTGTTCGGGCTCGAGAGCGGGAGGCTGAACGACGCTTTCGTGGACGCGCTCTTCCCGGCTTCCCCCCGCGTGGACACGCTCCGCACCGCGGGCCTCGCCTGGGCCATGGCCAAGAACACGCCGGGAAATCAGAACGAGGTCGTGCGGAAGTACGGCTACCTGGGCGATCCCGCGGCCACCCCGCCGCTCCCGCGCGGGCGCGGCGTGTTCGAAAAGGGCGCGCTCGATTCGATCCCGCGCGGCGAGGTCGCCGCGATCCGGGGCCACGCGGTGAACCCGGACGGATCCCCCGATACGCTCTCGACGGGCACGGTCCTGCTCGAGGCGCTCGGCCCGCCCTCCCGGAGAATCGAGATCGCCGACCGGAACGGAGCGCAGATCGCGGTGCCCTACGCGCTCCCGGGGCCGGTGCTCTACCGCGGTGAGACCGCGTTGAACCAGGGCGCGTTCACGCTTCGCTTCGTCGTGCCGACCGACGGCCGGATCATCGGCCCCGGCGCCCAGATCCGGGCGCTCCTCGCGCAGGCGGGCGGCCGCGGCGTGGGGCTCGCGGCCGACTCGCTCCGCATCGCGGCCTCGCTGGCTCCGCGCGCGGACGCGACGCCTCCGACCATCCGCCTGCTGGGCCCGGCGGCGAACGACTCCACCGTGGCGCCCGGAACGGTTCTGACCTTCGCGATCGAGGACTCGAGCGGCATCGATCTCACGCGTCTGGACGACGCGCACAGCGTCTTCACGATCGTGGACGACCGCGGCACGCCGATCGACATGACCCCGACCTTCCGCTACGAGCCCTCCAGCTTCACGCGCGGGACGGCGACGCTGACGCTGCCGCAGCTGGCCGGGGGGGCCCACCTGCTCGAAGTGCACGCCTCCGACACCTACCGGAACGTGGGGATCGCCACCTTCACGATCGACGTCGCCGCGGCCGTCCCTCCCGGATCGGCCCTGGTCATGACCGAAGTCTTCAACTATCCCAATCCCTTCCCGCGCGAAACCTACCTGCACGCGCGGCTGAACCGGGCGGCGCGGCTCCGGGTGCAGATCCTCACCGTCTCGGGGCGCCGGGTGCGCGACTTCGCGCTCGACGGGAAGGCCGGGGAGAACTACATCCCCTGGGACGGACGCGATTCGGAGGGAGAAAAAGTGGCCCTTGGGGTTTATATCGTGAAGCTGACGGCAGAGGTACCGGGGGGGAATCGCGCCACGGCCATCGCGCGAGCGCTCCGTGCCGAGTGAGCATCCACCGGCGGAACCGCTTGTTACCATGTCCCATCGTGTTCTAGACTTAGGGTCTCGTCGGGGGCGCGTTCGGCGTCCCTTCCTGCATTCCGTAAGGAGGTCTTCCACATGAGTCGCTTCCTCACCGTCGCCTCGAGGGCTGCCTTGGCGCTCGTCCTCCTGGCCGGCTTCGCCGCGTCCGCCCAGGCCCAGTCCGAAGCCGGGGGCATCTCCACGCTCTTCGCGCCGGGAGCCCGCGCTGACGGGATGGGTCGGGCCTTCACCGCCGTCGCCAACGACGCGAACGCGATCTGGTGGAATCCCGGCGGCCTGGCGTTCATCCGCGGCCACGACATCAGCCTGACCTACTCCCAGCTGGTCCCCGATCTCGCCTCCGACGTGAACTGGTCCTATCCCGTCTACGCCCAGCATGTCGAGGGGTGGGGCGGCCTGGGCGCCAGCGTCGGCTACCTGAGCTACGGCAAGAGCGAAGCGACCGACGTGGACGGCAACGTGACGGGCGAGTTCACCTCGTACGAGCTGGTGCCCTCCATCGCCTACGGCACCGAGCTGGCGGACAACGTCGGCTTCGGCGTCGCCTTGAAGCTGATCCGCGTCGACCTGGCGCCCCAGGCGGTCACCCTCGACCAGAAGAACGGGCGCGGGACGACGTTCGCCGCCGACATCGGCGGCCTGATCAAGATGCCCGCGGCCAAGGTCGCCATCGGCGCCACCCTCGCCAACCTGGGACCGGACATCGCCTACATCGACCAGGATCAGTCGGACCCGCTGGGCCGGAACATCCGGCTCGGCCTCGCCTACACGCCGATCGAGAACGACGTGCACCGCGTCTTGATCGCGGCCGACGCCTCGCGCTTCCTCATCCCCGGCCGCGTGCTCGCCGTGGACGTCTGGAACGCCGGCGCCGAATACGAGTTCAACCGGCTCATCGCGCTCCGCGCGGGCTACATCAGCGACCCGATCGGCGACATCACGGACTTCACGTTCGGCCTGGGATTGAACTATCACGGCGTGCGCTTCGACTACGCCTCGATCCCGCAGTCGAGCTTCCTGGATCGCGTCAACCGGTTCTCGCTCGGATACCACTTCTAAGAACCCTTCGAACGTGACCCTGCGGACGGGGCGGCGGACCGCCCGCGGCGCGTTTCTCGGAATCGCAATCCTGGCGGGGAGCCAGGCCCTGACCTCGGGCCTGGCTCCCTTGGCATTCGCGGCCGGCCCTCCTCCGTCGCGCCTGGTGGCGTCGCGGCCACAGGCCGGCCCCGCGCCCGGCAAGGACGCCCTCCTGGCCAAGCGGATCGAACGGGCGCGCTCCTTCCCGCATCGCGTGGGCGGTCCTCGGCGCGCGCCCTGGGTGAGCGGCGGCCGTCCGCCGC
>DATJEJ010000074.1:0-8045 GCA_035496795.1 Candidatus Omnitrophota bacterium | reverse complement strand
CAGAACCTGCTCGACCGGGCGTCGGCGCTGTCCCCTTCCTGGCCCGCGATCCGCTCCAGGGCCGCCGAGAGCTGGGGCTGGAGCGGCCCCGTGGCGCGCGCGAAATCGAGCGACCACTTCGACCGCCGGCCGTCGCCCAGCGGCCCGCGATTCCTCGCCGCGTCCCACCGCACCGCGCCCGGAAGGAAGGAGCGCACCTCGAGCACCGCCGCGCGCCGCGTCGCCCGCGATCCTCCGCTCAGCGAGCGGAGCCCCGCCTCGCCGCGAAGGCCGAGTATCGCGACCGGGTCGTAGGCGAGCGAAAACTCCTGGCGGCGCTCCCCCGCCGTGGACGGCGCCTGGTTCCAGCGCTCGTTCTCGAAGGCGCCCTCGGTGCGGTCGAGCGAGGAGAAGCGCGCGTCGCGCGCGCGGAGGGACGCCGCCGCGCTGACCGATCCGAGTCGGGCGCCGAAGATCCGGATCACGCGCGGGTCGAGGCGGGCGGCCAGCCTTCCCGCGCCCCCGGCGTTGTCGCCGTCGTCGCGCGAGGAGAGCGAGTTCCGGTCGAAGCCCGAGCGCGCGGCCTCCCCCTCGAGGGCGAGGGCGCCAATCCGCGTGGCGCCTCCCAGGTCCATGAGCGCGTTCTCGCGCGGCACGGCGAGCGCGCGCCCGGGCTCGAAAGCGCCGAGCGTGGGGCCCATGAAGCGGTAGAAGCGCGTCCCGTCGGCGGCCAGCGTGTCGGCGTAGCTTCCGCGCCCGGCGCCGACCGAAGCGAACTCCACCTCGTAGTCCCCGCGGGAGGGTCCCAGCCAGAGCCAGTGCGCGCGGCTGGGATCGGAGCCGTCCCACACGTACGAGCCGGCGCCCGCGCCGACGTAGCGCACCCCGCTCGGAAGGGTCGTCGTGGCCGAGTCCCCCATCGCGCCCAGGGCGCTGCGATCCTCGGGCGTGAGTGCGGCGCCCAGCGGGCTCTTCGCGTCGTCCCCCTCGCGCAGGTAGGAGGCGTACCACCCGCCGCGGCCCCACTCCCGGCGCGTCGTGGCGGCGTAGAAGGTGCGCCGGTAGCGGCCGTTCGCCCCCTCGAAGTCGACGGCGATCCGGCTCTGGGCGGTGATCGGATGGCGAACGGTGAAGGTGAGCGAGGCCGCGCCATAGTCCATGACGTAGTCGAGGTCGGCGCCGCGGCGCAGCTTCACGCCGTCCAGCCACACGGTTTCCGATCCGGCGACGATCCCGCCCAGGTCGGCGTCGGCGCCGCGGCCGATGAGCGCGTAGGGGCCCTGCTTCCCTTCCTCGCCGCGGAACTCCAGCGAGCGCCGCTCGCCCTTGGGGCTCGCGGCCGCGACGTCCCAGCGGAGACCGCCCACCTTGGCCTCTCCCTGCACGCCCTGCAGCGCGCGCGAGACGCGCGCGAACTCGCCCGGAATCCCGTCGAGGCGGAAGTCGCCGTGCGTGGCGCCGCCCTGCGGCGCGCGGAGCGAGATGGAGACGCGATCGAGATCTTCCAGCTCGCGCGTCGAGCCGTCGGGCTCGAACGGAAGCCGCTGGTCGCTCAGCGTCGCGGCGACCTCGAGGTCGCCGGCCACCTTGCCGCGCAGCGTGAGATCCAGCGTCTGGTGGAGGGAGGCGTCGCGATTCCGCCCCATCTCCACGGCGAACGACTTGGCGCCGCTCACGACCAGCGCGTCGCCGGCCTGCCGGTCGGCCGCGTCCGGAGGCGCGGCGCCCGCGCCGGACAGGAGCGGATCGCCGTCACGGCGGAGCAGCGTGGCGGGCTCGGCGCTCGCCGCCATGGTGGCGAGCGGGGCCACCGCGCGAAGCGAGAGGAGGCTGGGGGCGCGGCGCACCGGGAATTCGAGGACGATGCTGTCTTCGGGAGCGCCGGCGCCGCCGGGATGGATGGTGGGAACGGGAGAGGCGAGAGCGTTCGGCGCCCACGCGCAGGAAGCGGCGAGGGCGACGGCCAGGGCGCACGCCACCGCGCATGCGACGACGGACAAGGCGCCCGGTGCCCGTCGCGCGCGCACCTAGGGGGCCCTCGGTCCCGAAGCGCGGGCGGAGCCGCGCTCGAGCGCGAAGATCTGCACCTCGCCACGCGCGGCGTCGGCGGCGGCGACATGGTCGCGCGCGCTCCAGGCGATGGCCGACGGACGCCAGGCGTGCTCGCCGCCGCCCAGAGCGCGCTCCATGAGGCGCGAGCCCTCTTCGTCGAAGACCACGATCCGCTGCCCCAGGGCGTCGGCCGCGTAGACGTAGCCCGAGCCGTCCGCGGCGAGCGCGGCATAGAGACGCTGTGCCACCGAGTCGCCTGCGGCGCTGCCGGCCAGGGCGCCGCTCGGACGGAAGCGGCGGAGCGCGCCCGAGGCGGCATCGGCCAGCCACAGGTCTCCGTTCGGCGCCGCCGCCACTGCGCCCGGCGCTCCGACGGAATCCTCGGGCGTCAGGAAGCGTCCCGCGCGATCGCGCGCCAGCGAAGCGTCCAGCCGGACCAGGTCGCGCTCGCGCGGGGCGAGGAGCCACAGCCTTCCGAACGAGTCCTGGACGAGGGCGGCGCGCGGGTCGCGCGCTTCGTCCGCGAGGTCGGAGGCGAGAGGGCGCGCCGCGAGAAGGGCGCCGTTCTTGTCATAGGCGAGAACGGAGGCCGAGGCGCGGTCCAGCACCAGCGCCGATCCGCGCGCGTCCACCACGACGTCGGCGGGCTCGGTCGTGGACGCCGGGTCGTCGCCGCTCAGCGCGACGTCGTGGATCAGGATGCCGTCCTCCCCCACCTTCACCAGCCGCCGCCGTCCGGCGTCCAGGATGTAGAGCGATCCGTCGGCATCGAAGGCGAGCCGCGTGGGGCGCGGCACGCCCCAGGACTCGAGCGTGGCGCGGTCGAGGATCCGTTCGGTGCGGAGCGCTTCGGGAGGGCCGGCGGCGACCTGGCGGATCGCGGGCGCCGCGACGGCGTGCGCGGCCGGGACGTCGAGCAGCGCCGGTCCCGCCGCGATCAGCGCCGCGGCGGCGATCGCCGCGGCGAGGCGGCCCGCGGCGCCGGACGTCAGAACGATCGGGTGAGGTAGAGTCGCCCGCTCCCGTCGGGAGCGGTGTCGGCGAGAAGCAGAAGCGGGATGCCGGGGACTTCCCGCGCGGAATGCGTCTCGCTGGAGCGCCCCCGGACGATCTGGGTGTCGATGGCGCTGAGGAGCCGGTTCGCGATGGCCGCCGCGATCGAGTATTTCGAGCGGTCGAAGGCGCGGCGCGAGCTCTCGCGCGTGTCCCGGTAGCTCGCCCGCGCGTCCGCGGAGCTCCACGCCCACGCGCGATCGCCGCTGGGGAGCCGCTCGGCGACGTAGGCGTCCTGGGCCGCCGGATCGGACGGGAAGTTGTCCCGTGCCTCGCGCCGCAACGCCTCTTCGTAGGCGGTGGGCCCGGTTCCCTGCGAGGTCTGATACTGGCCGAGGAGCTTCCAATAGGTGTCGTCCGCGCTGCTCACGCCGACGCCGGCGTGAAGCTGCGCCTGCTCGATGTAATTGTCCTTTCGAAGATGACCCGCGACCTGGAACCAGACGAAATGGGTCCAGATCGCCCCCTCCGCGATGAAGAACCCCGTCGCGCGGCCGCGTGCGCCGAGCGACATCTCTCCCGCGCCGGGAAGAAGGAGGGAAAGGAGCACCGCCTTCTTGCCGCCTTTTCGCCCCGGCTCGTCGGCGCGGCGGAGCCGCTCCGACGCCGCGGCCGCGCCGGCCGAGACGCGGGCCGATCCGCTCGACATCATCGCGCCCGAAGCCGAGACGTCGCCGGAAGCCGCTGCCTGGGCGATCACCGGAGCGTCGCTGACGAGAGCGAGCGGAGGCCACGAGGCGCGAGCCGCCGACATCCCACCCGTGAGCAGGAGCGCTGCCGCGACGAATGGGATGGCGCGCGCGGCGCTACAGCTGTTTCCGGATCTCAAATCCGACCGCGGTCTGGTCCGAGAAAGGTTTCGTCCGCAGCTTGATGCGAATATGCGTGTTCTCGCCGAGGAGCGCGTTGCTCCGGTGCTTGAGCATCCGGAGCACGTCGACGGCGGAGACGATCCGATTGAGGAAGCTTCCCATCACGGCGTAGCGCGCGTCCTTCAGGAGGTTGTTGCTGTCCCCGCGCATGCCTCGGTAGAAATTGCGGTTTCCGGAGATGTACGTCGAGCCGCTCAAGGAAGCGTCGTCCCAGCCGCCCGAATAGGTGCTGAGCTTCCCGATGTCTTCGTAGTAGTGCTGCTTGTTGTTCGCTCGGAAGTACAGGATGAGGCTGTCCTCCGGAGATCCCTGGCAGTTGCAGCTCGAGACCCACTTGGAGTAGCTCCAGTGGTCGTCCGCATAGGCCAGGTATTCGTCCTCTTTCGCCGCGCCACGACCGTGATAATAGAAATAGGTCACCCACGCCACGCCTTCCAGTCCCAAGTGGGCGAACCCGCGCTTGTTGCCGGCGTACAGGTGCCCTGCCCCGGGCAGGAGGAGATTGTAAAAGAAGGCCCTCCCGGCCGACTTGTGGACGTCGGAAACGGGCGGAGGCGCCAGCCCCACCGCTTCGGCACCGCTCGGGGTGACGATGGGGGTCGCCACCGTCTCGGTATCCGCGATCGCCCGCTGGGCCAGCAGGATCTCTCCGGTGGGCAACGGACTGAAGTCGAGCATCGAGGCGAGGCCAACCCCTGTCGTCAAAAGCAGACAGAGCGTGCTGGCAAGGACCGCTAGGGGAGCGCGAGGAGTCAGGAAACGGGTTCCTTGAACCGGCCGAAATGGATGCGAACGCAATGGTTTATTCTACCTCCGGGCCGCATCACCGGACAACTGCGAACTTCTTGAAGACGATCTCGCTCGCGCCCGCCCGCTTCACCTCCAGGCGCACTAGGTATACCCCGCTCGCGAGATCCCGCACCGGGATCCGGGCCACATTCTGGGAAGGCAGGACCGGGCCGTCGACCTTCCGGACCTCGTTCCCCAGGGGATCGAGCACCCGGATTTCGACCGAGCCCACTCCGTCACCCAGCGTATAGGCAATGCCCACGTCGGCCCCCCGAGCCGGGTTCGGGAAACAGTAGAGCGAACCCCGTGCCAAAGCGGTGGCCGTAGCCGAGATAGGCAGAAGCAGGGCATCCCCCAGCACCGAGGTGTGGCGCCGGTCCCCCGCATAGCCGGTCCATGGGAACCGCGGGGAGACGCCGTCCCGCGTCGCGTAGGCGCTGTCGGCCCGCACGCCGATCTGGTAGCCGTTCCAGAGGCCGTCGCCGCCGGGAGCGATCAGGTGCTCCCACGGGCCGCCGGGAGGATCGGGCGGCGTGAGGGCGTCGTTGAGCGACAGGAGGAGCGGCGAGATCTCCGGACCGGGCTGGCTCGCGACGGGCCACCCCGGCACCGACGTGCCGTTCCCCTCCAGCGCGATCAGGAGGCCTCCCTGGGTCGCCACCAGAAGCTCGGGAGTGCCGTCCCCGTCCACGTCGCCCAGGACCGGCGATCCGGTCCCGCCGACCGCCGACGCGCCGTAGCGCGCGACGAGCGATACCGGCCACCCCTGCGGCTCGACCCCGTTCCGATTCCACCGATGCGCGAATCCCTGGTCGTCCACCGCGAACACCTCGGGGTAGCCGTCCCGGTCCAGATCCCCGGCGGCCAGGGCGCCCTGGATCCGCCCGATCGCCGATACCGGCCAGCCCGGGAGCTCTCCTCCCGCGAGATCCAGCGCGTGCACCTGACCCTGCGCGCGATCGAGCACGATCACTTCCATCTCGCCGTCGCGGTCCAGGTCGGCGCCCAGCACGTAGGGGCTGAAGTTCGCCCCGCCCACGCTCCAGTGGATATCGGTGATCTGGGGGTCCTTCCCGACGGGACTCACGAGGCGCACGACGCCGTTGGCGAGCCCATAGGCCACCATCCAGCTGCCCGGGGGTCCGCGGAAGCGTCCCACGGCCAGGTTCCCCACGACGCGGGCGGTGACCGGCGCCGATCCGATCCGGAGCGTGTCGGCGATGGCGTCGACGAAGGGCGCGAAGGAGACGCTGTCGGTGCCGGCGATCGAGAAGACGGTGCCGTCGCTCGCGCCCACGAGCACGTCGCCCGCGGGACCGAGCGAGGGCGCGGTGGTGGCGGTGATCCCGCTCCCCAGGGACGGCGGCCACCCCGCGAGCGGGATCGACGTCGTCGAGTCGCGCCCGTTGGCGCGGAAGGCGTAGACGAGGCCGTCCTCCGCCGTGGCGACCACGGCCGCGCCGTGCGCCGCGAGCGGGTTCGAGCGGAAGAGGCTGTCGGCCACGAGCACCGGGGGCACGATCGGCGCGGGAAGCGCCGCGAACTGGCCGTCGGCGTTCGCCGGATAGTACGGCTCGCCGTTGGACATCCAGGCGTAGATCAGGCTGTCGGAGGACGCCACGACCTGGCGGGTCGCGTCGCGCCGCAGGCTGCCGAACGTGGGAGGGTCGCCGCTCCGGCCGAACTCGGAGACGACGGGCCACCCCTCGGCGCGCCACTCGGAGTTGACGTCCAGGTCCATGCTGTTTCCGGCCGGCGACTTCACCGTGATCGCGACGTGGCTCTGCGCTCCGTCGTTCGTCCTGGTCGAGGGGCTGGTGTCGGGAGCGAGGCGCGTGTGATTCCCCACGAAGTAGGGATCGAACGGTCCGCCGAAGAAGAAGCGGGAGTTGGGATCGCCGATGTCGTCGATCCCGTCCGCTTCCATCACCTTCACGCCGCGGCGCTCGGGGTTGGAGTTGATCCCGCCGTCGGGGGGCATGTTCACGCCGAAGATCACCGTGTCGTCGATGTGCCAGACCAGGATCCCCTGCCCCGGCAGCAGGAAGTCGTACTCCCGGTCTCCGAGCGAGTCGGTGGGGTCGGCGCTGGACAGCCCCGGTCCCAGGATCACGTTCGTCGTGGAGTCGCGGTCCAGGTAGACGGTGTTGTCCCCGTTCAGGTCGGTCTCGCGATTCTCGACCAGGTAGTACTCGTCGCCCCCCAGCGGGACGTAGAGCAGGCTGTCTTGGAGCTCCGTCGCGCGGAGCGAGGTCGAGTAGCCGCGCCCCGGGTCCACCAGGTCCAGCTTCCCCGGCCAGAGGACGTTCTTGCACCACGGGTCGAGGCTGGTCGGAATGACCCCCGTCGCGTCGGAGATGGCGCCCGTCTTCTGATCCTGGACCGACGTGGTCAGCAGGTATCCCGAGTCCATGTTGCTCCAGACTCCGACCGCCGGGAAAAACGTGTTGATGTCGTAGAGATCGGGCAGGCCCTGCGTATGCCCGAACTCGTGGGCGAGCGTTCCGTTCAGCGCGGCGAAGTAGCTGTCCTGATTCTCCGTCTCGGGCATCACCATGCCGCCGAAGATCGCGACCGCGCCGCCGTTCACGGACACCGAGTCGTCCAGGCCGATCGTGAAGGTCGGAAAATCGCGCGGGCTATCCCCCTTGAGGTCGGTCTGGAAGTCGGAGCCGGCGTGGAACACCGTGACCACGTCGAAGTCGCCGAAGGGAATCGAGTCGGTCTGGTCCGCCTTCCGCACGGCGTCCTTGAAGAATCGCTGGGCCTCGCTGAACGACGCCTGCCCCAGCGTCCACGGACCGTAGTCCCCCGTGTCCCCCAGGCGGTAGGTCAGGGTGTCGGTCTTCGGGTAGACGTCGTACTCGAGGACGAGATTGCCGTAGGAGACGAACCGCCAGTAGCGCTGGAGCGCCTGGAAGTGGGAGAGGAAGAACGCGCGGTCGTGCGGCGGCGGATCGATGGGAATCCCGAGCGAGACGCCGTCACGCAGATCGAACTTCCCGTCCGGCGTCGTGGTCTGCGAACCCAGGCGGTCGGTCGAGAAGTCCACGCGCAGGCCCAGCACGCGGAGCGTCTCCGGAGCGCCGGCGAAAGCGACCGTGCGCACCAGCTGCCCCGTCCTCGAGGACGGCGCCAGAAGCGGCGGACGGCCGCCGCTCACCCAGGGCGCGCGTCGAGGACCGCCCACGCGATGCGGGAAGGAGCGTGCCCGTTCGATCCGCTTGGCGAGAAGGGCGTCCCTGCCGTGCGCGGGCCCGGCCGGGGGCCGCGACGCCACCAGGCGCGACGGAGGAGGGC
>DATJEJ010000073.1:0-13392 GCA_035496795.1 Candidatus Omnitrophota bacterium | reverse complement strand
ACGTTCGCGAACTACTGGTACGGCGACCTGCGGGGCTCGTGGTACCCGAAGGCGTACGACGACCGGCTGACGCGCGGGGGGCCGCTGACGAGGATCCCTTCCGGCGGGCGCGTCGCGGCCACGGTGAACACCGACTCGCGCAAGAGCTACTTCTTCAGCCTGCACTCCGATTTCTCGTGGAACGACGCCGGCGCCAACGCGCAGCGGTACTCGCCGTCGTTGACGTTGCACCCGGCGCCGTCGCTGCTGGTGCGGGTCGAGCCCAGCATCCAGAAGATCCGCGACATGGCCCAGTACGTGACGACGGTGCCCGATCCGAACGCGACCGCCACGTACGGAAGCCGTTATGTCTTCGCGACCCTCGACGAGCACGTGGTCAGCCTGGACACGCGCGTGGACTGGACGTTCTCGCCCCGGCTCTCGTTCCAGCTCTACCTGCAGCCCTACGTGGTCTCCGCGCTCTTCCGGGAGCTCAAGGAGCTGCATGCGCCGAGCACGTACGATTTCGACGTCTACGGCGGAAGCCGCGGCACCATCACCCGGGATCCGTCCGGCCTCACCACCATCGATCCCGACGGCCCGGGGCCCTCGTCCTCCTTCGCCCTCGGCGATCCCAGCTTCAACTTCCGCTCGCTGCTCGGCAACGCCGTGCTCCGCTGGGAGTACCGTCCCGGATCGGTCCTCTTCCTCGTGTGGCAGCAGAACCGAAACGGCGCGCAGCCCTTCGGCGACTTCGACTTCTCGCGCGACGTGCGCGCCATCTTCGACGAATCCCCGGAGAACATCGTCGCGATCAAGGCGACGTACTGGCTCGGCCTGTAGCCGCGCCGTCCCTCCAACCGCGCCCCCAGCCGTCGCCGCGGCGCCGCATCCTCCTTTGGTATCCCTGACACCTTGTCAGGTGACAGACCCTGAACTCGGATTCAATCTTCGACCATCGGTTCAAATTTTCTCGGGAGGTGACCGATGGCCGAAGCCGCCGCCGTACGCTCCATGCGCCAGCCCGCCGCGCGAACGCGCTCCCCGCGCATTCGCGCCAAGCGCGAGCGCCGCCGCGAGGAGATCCTCCACGCCGCGCTCCGGGCCTTCCGCCATCGCGGCTACCACCGGACCACCCTCGACGACATCGCGCGCCGCCTGGGCGTGCGGAAGACCGCGCTCTACCACTATTTCCCCGACAAGGAAGCGATCCTCTACGAGTGCCACAAGGACTCGCTCGCCGAGCTGGACCGGATCCTGGCCGAGACCCGGAGGCTAAGGACCGCGCGCGAGCGCCTGGGGCACGTGATCCGCGAACACGTGCGCGTCATGACCGACACGCTCGAGGGATCGCCGCTCGCGTTCGAGGTCACCGCGTTCTCCCGAGGGCCGCGCGCGGAGATCATCGCGGCCCGCGACCGCTACGAGCGCGAGCTTCGGCGGATCCTGGCGGCCGGCATCCGCGCCGGAGCGTTCCGGAAGACCGACCCCAAGGTCGCGGCGTTCGCCGTGCTCGGCGCGATCAACTGGATCGCGCGCTGGTACCGGCCCGAGGGATCGCTGCACGCCGCGGAGCTGGGCGACCGCTTCACCGATCTCTTCCTGGCCGGCCTCGACAACCGCAAGACCCCCGCCTCGGCGAACCGCTCCCGGAGGAAGCCATGAAAGCAATCCGTCTCACCGCCTCCGGCGCGCCGCTCGCCGTCCTGGACGTTCCCGAACCGGAGCCTCGCGCCGGCGAGGTGGTCGTGCGGGTCGCCGGGTGCGGCGTCTGCCACACCGACATCGGTTTCTGGCGCGACGGCGTCCCGACCCGTCATCCGCTCCCGATCACGCTGGGGCACGAGGTGAGCGGGATCGTCGCCGACGCCGCGCCGGAGCTCCGAGGCTGGATCGGGCGCGAGGTGATCGTTCCCTCCGTCATCCCGTGCGGCGCCTGCGACCTGTGCCGCTCGGGCCGCGGGAACGCGTGCCGGAGCCAGATCATGCCGGGGAACGACCTCGACGGCGGGTTCGCCGAGCGGATCGCCGTTCCCGCGCGCGGGCTCTGCCCCGTCACGGAGCGGAACGGCTATTCGCTGGCCGACCTCTCGGTGGTCGCCGACGCCGTGACGACGCCCTACCAGGCGATCGTGCGCAGCGGCCTCCAACCCGGCGAGCTCGCGATCGTCGTGGGGGCGGGCGGCGTGGGGGGCTACGCGGTGCAGATCGCGGCGGCCCTCGGCGCCCGCGTGGTCGTGCTGGACGTGGACGCGGCGAAGCTCGCCGGGATCGCGGGGCACGGCGCCGGCCTGGCCCTCGATCCGTCGGCCATGGACTTCAAGACCCTGAAGAAGGAGATCGCGGAGCGCGCCAAGGCGTGGGGCGTGCCGCCCTACGGCTGGAGGATCTTCGAGTGCTCCGGGACGGCGGCGGGGCAGGAGACGGCGTTCGGGCTCCTCGGAACGGCGGGAATCCTGATGGTCGTGGGGTTCACGCTCGACAAGGTCCAGCTCCGCCTGAGCAACCTGATGGCCTTCGACGCCACGGCCCAGGGCACCTGGGGCTGCCGCCCCGAGCTCTATCCCGAGGCGCTTCGCATGGTCACGTCGGGGCGCGTCACGCTCCATCCGTTCATCGAGCGGCATCCGCTGCGCGACGGCCCCGAGGTCGTGCGCCGCGTGGCCGATCACGAGATCCAGAAGCGGGCCATTCTCGAGCCCTAGGGTCGCGGGGCGGATGCCCCGGCACGAGCGCGCGCGGCGCGCGGGAGAGACACGATGCTGAAGAACCACACGCTGTTCCCGGAGTACCGCTTCCAGCACATCGGCTACGAGATGCGTCCCGCCCTCGATCCGTGCGGGCGCGCCGCCGAAGGCCTCTTCCACGCGTGGATCGTCCTGGACAACCCGAAGCAGCTGAACAGCTACACCACGGACATGGCGCGCGAGGTGGGGATCGCGTTCCGGCAGGCCAGCCTGGACCGGCGCGTGGTCTCGGTCGTCTTCACGGCGACCGGCGACAAGTCGTTCTGCACGGGGGGCAACACCGAGGAGTACGCCACCTACTACGCGGGGAATCCGCAGGAGTACAAGCAGTACATGCGGGTCTTCAACGACATGATCGACGCGATCCTCGCGTGCGACAAGCCGGTGGTGAACCGCGTGAACGGGATGCGGATCGGCGGCGGCCAGGAGATCGGCATGGCGTGCGACTTCAGCATCGCGGCGGACACCGCCCGCTTCGGACAGGCGGGCCCCAAGCATGGCTCGGCGCCCGACGGCGGGTCGACCGACTTCCTTCCCGTCTACGTCGGCTTCGGACGCGCGATCGAGAGCGCGGTGCTCTGCGAGACCTGGAGCGCGCACCGGGCGATGTTCCTGGGCCTCGTGAACGAGGTGGTGCCGGTGCTGCGCGTGGACGGGCGATGGATCCCGAATCCGCTCGTGGTCACCGACCGTTTCCTGGACGAGATGGGACGGATCGTCTACGGCGACTTCCGTACCGGGCCCGACCTGGCCCTGGCCAAGGAGACCTTCGCCCGCGCCAAGACCGACCTCTCGCTTCTCGACAAGGCCGTCGAGGCGCTCTGCGCGAAGCTCCTGATGCTCATGCCCGATTGCACGGCAAAGACGGTCGCGAGCCTCCGCAAGCACAAGCTCCATCACTGGCAGGCGAACAGCGGGACGAACCGCGACTGGCTCGCGCTCAACATGATGACCGAGGCGCGCGCGGGGTTCCGCGCCTTCCACGAAGGGCCCAAGGGCCGGCGCGAAGTCGACTTCATCCGGCTCCGCCAGATGCTCGCCGAGGGACACCCGTGGGACGACGAGCTCTACCGCGCGATCTCGCCGCAGTGCCAGCCGCCCGTTCCGCCGGGCGTGCCGGAGCCGGCGGGGAGCTGAGCGCAGGCGCGCGATGGATCTCGGACTGCAGGGTCGCGTCGCCGTCGTGACGGGCGGCGCTTCGGGGATCGGAGCGGCGACCGCGCTCGGGCTGGCCCGCGAGGGGTGTGACGTGGCGGTGGTGGACGTCCGGTTCGGGGGCGCGGCGGATCACGTCCTCGAGGGAATCCGGGCGGCGGGCCGGCGCGCGCTGCGCGTCGAGGGAGACGTCCGGGACGCCGCGTTCGGCGTCCAGGGCATCGGCACGATCGTCGAGGAGCTGGGGCGCGTCGACATCCTGGTCTGCGCGGCCGGGATCACGGCCGACGCGGTGTGCTGGAAGATGACGCCCGCGCAGTGGGACGACGTGATCGCGGTGAACCTGACGGGGTGCTTCCACTGGAATCGCGCCGCCGCCTCCGTGCTCCGCGGGCGCGGCTGGGGGCGCATCGTGAACATCGCCTCGATCAACGGCCTGCGCGGCAAGGCGGGGCAGGCGAACTACGCCGCGTCCAAGGGCGGGATGGTCGCGCTCTCGAAGTCGCTCGCGAAGGAGCTCGGCCGGTCGGGCGTGACGGTGAACGTCGTCGCGCCGGGCATGGTGAAGACGCCGATGACCGCCCCCCTCGCCGACCGCTTCGTCGAGGCGGCGATCGACGAGAGCGCGGTCGGGAGGATCGCCGAACCCGAGGACTGCGCGTCGGCCGTGGCGTGGCTCTGTTCCGAGGGCGCGCGGCACGTGACGGGACAGGTGCTCAAGGTGGACGGCGGGCAGTACGTCTAGAAGGAGGCCGGTCGCATGACGGTTCGGATGGAAGTGGACGCGGGAATGGCCACCCTCACGCTCGATCACCCGCCGCTCAACGTGCTGACGCGCGCGGTCCTCCGCGAGCTGCGCGAGACTTCGCTCCGGCTCCGCGACGAGGCGGGCGTCCGGGCCGTGGTCCTCGCCGCCACCGGCAAGCACTTCTCCGCGGGGGCGGACGTGGGAGAGCACCTGCCGCCGGCGTTCCGGGACCTCATTCCCGAGATGGTGGGCACGGTCGAGGCGATCGCTTCGCTTCCGGTGCCGGTGATCGCGGCCGTGCGCGGCCGCTGTCTCGGGGGCGGGTTCGAGCTGGTCCAGGCGGCGGACATCGTGGTGGCCGGCGAGGGCGCCTCGTTCGGTCAGCCCGAGATCCTGCTCGGCGTCACGGCGCCCATCGCCTGCGCCCTTCTTCCGCGGCGCGGCCCCTACGGCCACGCGGCGGAGGTTCTCTTCACCGGCGACCCGATCGGCGCGGCGCGCGCCGCCGCGGCGGGATTCGTGCAGCGCGTCGTTCCCGACGACCAGGTGGAGTCCGAGGCGCGCGCGATCGCCGCGCGATGCGCGCGTCACAGCGCGGCGGCGCTGCACGCCACCAAGCGCACCCTGCGGGCGGCGGTGGGACGCACGCGCCCGGAAGCGCTCCAGGCCGCCGCGGCGATCTATCTGGAGGAGGTCATGGTCACGCGCGACGCGCTGGAGGGGCTGCGCGCCTTCACCGAGAAGCGGACCCCCGCGTGGGAGCACCGATGAGCGCCGCACCGCCGGTGGTCTTCCCCGAATGGAAGGGGCGCGACCTCGAGGGGATGCTGACGGCATGCCAGGACCTGGTCGAGGACGTCTCCTTCCCGACGGTGCGCCGCTGGCGCGAGGCCGGAGGGCGCGTGGTCGGCCACTTCCAGGTCTACTTCCCGGAGGAGATCGCGCACGCCGCGGGACTCCTCCCGTTCAAGGTGCGCGGCGCGCCGATCGAGGCGGGGCACGCCGAGTCGCGGTTCGGCTCCTATCTCTGCTCCATCATCAAGACCTCGCTCGAGCTGGCGCTCACCCAGGTCGTGACGCTGGAGCTGTTCGTGACCCATCCGATCTGCGACGCCGCGCGGAACCTCGGGGCGGTCTGGGGGCGCAATTTCAACTACCCCTGCCAGATCCTCTACCTGCCTCAGAACGCCGCCTCGCCGAGCGCCGCGCCCTACCTGCGCGGCGAGTACGAGCGCCTGAGCCGCGCGATCGAGACCGTCGCGGAGCGCCGGATTCGCGACGAGGACCTCCGCCGCTCCATCGGCGTCTTCAACGAAAACCGGATGCTCCTGCGCGGCCTCTATGCGATCCGCCGCGAGCGTCCCTGGCTGGTGGCCGCGCACGAAGCGTACGCGCTCACCGCGGTCGGCGGGCTGGTCCCGCGCGAGGAGCACAACGAGATGCTCCGGGCCGTGCTGCGACTCCTGGAGACGCGACCGGCGCGCGCTCAGGACCGGATCCGGGTCGTCTTCGAGGGGGGGTTCTGCGAGCAGCCGCCGCTCGACCTGATCCGCGCCGTCGGCCGCTCCTGCTACGTCGTGGACGACGACCTGCTGATCGGCCTTCGCTGGATCCTGGAGGACGTCCGGGCGGGGGATGACCCGCTGGCCGACCTCGCCGCGGCCTATCTCGACCGGTCCAGCTACAGCCCGGTGCAGCACGATCCTCGAAAGCCCAAGGAGCGGATGCTCCTGGAGCGCGTGGAGCGATCCGGCGCCCGCGCCGTGATCATCGCCGCGGCCAAGATGTGCGAGCCGGGACTGGAGGAGCAGGTGGCCTACGTGCAGGCGCTGGACGCCGCGCGCCTCCCCTACTTCGTCACGGAGTTCGAGGAGAACATGACGTCGTTCGAGCAGATCGAGATCCAGCTCGAGACCTTCGTCGAGAACCTCCTCTTCGACTAGGAGCCGAGACTATGGGACCTGCCGCGCTGGCCGAGATCGTGGGACGGGGGAATCGGGACGGGGCCCGCCTCTTCCGCGAGTGGTTCGAGGACCTGGGCCGCGCCGCGGTCGACGGACGGGGCGGCGCGTACGTGTTCGTCATGGGAAGCCTGGGCGAATTACTTCGCGTCTTCGACCTGCCGCTCGTGTTCCCCGAGATCAATTCGCTCCAGACCGCCGTGCGACACGTGGCGCAGGAGTACCTGAACGAGGCCGAGGACCTGGGCTACTCGTCGGACCTGTGCGGCTACGTGAAGGCCGACGTGGCGACGCAGCGCCGCGGCGGAGAGCTGCCGATGGGCCGGATTCCGCCGCCCAAGATCGCGGTGCTCACGAACGCCTGCAACACGTACGTGAAGTGGGCCGAGATCTGGGAGCGGATGTACCGCATGCCCTGCTACGTGCTCGACGTGCCCGGGACGCGCGCCGACGGCACCCAGACCTGGCGCGGCAACCGCGATTTCGAGAACGACCGACGCTACGTCGCGGCGCAGATCCGCGAGCTGATCGCCCTCCTGGAGCAGGTGACCGGGAA
The DNA here is from genome assembly GCA_035496795.1 of Candidatus Omnitrophota bacterium. GTDB lineage: Bacteria > Eisenbacteria > RBG-16-71-46 > SZUA-252 > SZUA-252 > DASQJL01. The sequence continues at coordinate 6,246 of DATJEJ010000073.1, read as the reverse complement.
GAAGTTCGACATCGACCGCCTCCGGGAGTCGCTTCAGAACGCGAACCGTCTGGGGCGTGGCTGGAAGCGGGTCCTGGAGCTGAATCGGAGCCGCCCCTCGCTCTTCAACGCGCTCTCCGACGGCACCATCTACCTCGGCGTGTGCAACGGATTCCGCGGCGCCCCCGAGGGAGCCGTCTATTTCGAGCAGCTGGTGGAGGAGATGGAGCTGAAGCAGCGGGAGGGGATCGGGACCCTGGTCGACGAGCGCTTCCGGCTCGTGTTCGTGGGGGTGCCCTGCTATCCGATCTTCCGGCGCTTCACCGAGCTCTTCACCGAGCACGGCGGCACGTTCGTCAACTCCACCTACCTCTGGTTCGCCTCCGGGGGCGCCAACCGCGCCTTCGAGTACGACCTCGCGGATCCGGTGGAGAGCCTGGCCGAGGGGCTCCTCGTGAGCGTGCGGGACGCGATGGACAGCATGTTCTACCCGACCACCGCGCTCGCCGAGATGGTCGAGACGTACGCGGTCGACGGCGTCGTGTTCCACCCGATCAAGAGCTGCCGCACCGTCTCGACGGGGCTGGCCGACAACCGTCGCGCCCTCATGGAGCGGTGCTCCGTGTCGACCCTGTTCGTGGAGTCGGACATGATGGATCAGCGCGTCGTCTCCGAGGCGCAGCTCAAGAACCGGATCGACGCGTTCTTCGAGGGACTGGTATCGCGCCGTCTGGCCCCGGCCGGCGGCGCCGGAGCGGGGAGGTAGCGCATGGCCTACGCGGCAGGGGTCGACGTCGGCTCGACGCAGACGAAAGCGGTCGTGGTGGACGAGTCGGGCCTCATCGCGGGGCGCGCCCTGATCGGAACGGGAGCCAACGTGATGCGCGCGGCGGAGAACGCTTTTCGCGGCGCCCTCGCCGACGGCAAGCTGCGCGAGGAGGAGGTCGAGTTCGTCGTCGGCACCGGCTACGGGCGCTACAAGGTGACGTTCGGCAACACGCAGGTGACGGAGATCAGCTGCCACGGTCGCGGCGCCGTGCACATGTTCCCCGCCACGCGCACGGTGGTCGACATGGGGGGACAGGACACCAAGGCGATCAAGGTCTCGGGCCGCGGCGAGATCGCGGATTTCTGCATGAACGACAAGTGCGCCGCGGGAACGGGTCGCTTCCTGGGCGCGGCGTCGGCCGCGCTCGACATCCCGCTCGAGGAGCTCGGCCCCACCGCGCTCACCGGCGAGCGGCCGGTCAAGATCAGCACCACCTGCACCGTGTTCGCCGAGTCCGAGGTCCTCTCCTGGCTGGGCAAGGGGAAGAAGATCGGCGACGTCCTCCTGGGCGTGCACGAGTCGATCGCCTCGAGGGCGGTGAGCCTGCTCTGGCGCGTCGGGATCGAGGAGGAGGTCACGTTCACCGGCGGCGTGGCGCGGAACGTGGCGATGGTCGAGGCGCTGAACCGGCAGCTCGGCCTCAAGGTCAACGTGAGCGAGGAGTCGCACTACATGGGCGCGCTCGGGGCCGCGCTCTTCGCGCGCGATCAGATCCTCGCGAGCCGCGAGCCGGCGCGCGCGGGGAAGGACCGCCCATGAGCGCGCGGGCCATGCGGATCACCGCCGGCATCGACGTCGGCTCCACCTACACGAAGGTCCTGCTCCTGCGCGAGGACCGCGCGATCCTGGGCCGCGCCCTCGAGCCGACCGGATTCCGCCTGACCGAGGTGGCCGAGGGGTCGCTCGCGCGGCTCATCGCGAACGCCGGCCTCGATCGCGACCAGGTGGGGTACGTCGTGGCGACCGGCTACGGGCGGCACCAGGCTCCCTTCGCCGACATCCACGTGACCGACCTGACCGCCTCGGCGCGCGGCGCCCGCTTCCTCTTCCCGGATACCCAGACGGTGCTGGACGTGGGCGGGCAGACGATGAAGGCGACCCGCATCGACGAGCGCGGCAAGGTGAAGACCTTCCGGCTGAACGACAAGTGCGCCGCGGGGACGGGCGCCTTCCTCGAGAAGACGGCGCGCTACCTGGGCTACGCCACCGAGGAGATCGGGCCGCTGGTGGCGACGTCGAAGGAATTCCCGCCGATCTCGGGCGTGTGCGCCGTGTTCGCGGAGTCGGAGGTGATCAACCACCTCTCGCAGGGGGTGGCGCCCGCGGACATCATGCACGGAGCGATCGTGTCGCTGGTGGGCCGCTCGGTCCAGCTCATGAAGCGCGCGCGGATGGAGGCGCCCTTCACGCTGATCGGCGGGATCCTCCGCTACGAGACGATGGCGCGCGTGGCGCGCGAGTCGCTCTCGGGCGTGGTGCACGTGCCCGAGGGGGACCTCCCCCAGTTCGTCCCCGCGCTCGGCGCGGCGTGGCTGGGGCAGCAGCGTCTTTCGAAGATCGCGGGCGGGGAGGAGGGCGCGGCGCTCGCCGCCACGGCGCCCCGGGCATGATCGCCGATACCGGTTTCGGGCGCGGGGAGCGGGTCGGTCCTCTGTCGAAGGTCGCCACCGAGCCCGACCCCGAGCGGATCGCCCAGGGATGGGCGCTGCGCTTCGTGGTCGAGGGGCTGCGCGCGGAATCGTTCGTGCGGCTCTACGAATCGCTGGGCTACGAGGCCTGCGCCGATCCGCTCCGGCCCGAGCTGTTGCCCGAGGGGTGCCACGACTGCCGCGTCGCGGGGGCACTCGGGTTCCGCGCGATCTACACGCGGCGCCGGGGATGATCGGAGGCGGAGCCGGGCCTTACCGGCCCGCGCGGCCCGGGCGTCCTGCTCTCGCCACGATGGCGAGGATCGCGCCGCCGTAGCGCTCCGCTTTCTGCGGCCCGATGCCGTGGCAGGAGAGAAGCTCGTCCGGCGTGCGGGGCCGCGCCGCCGCGATGTCCCGCAGGGCTCGATCGCTGGCCACGACGAACGCGGGCACCCCGCCCGCCAGCGACTCCGCGCGCCGCCACTCGCGCAGCGCCTCGAAGAGCGATTCGTCGAAATCGGTCCCGCCGCCCGCCTGCGGCGCCGCGTCGCGCTTGCGCGAGCGTGAGCGGGGCTTCGCGGCGTCCGACCCCCGGGGCGGCAGGATCAGCGAGGCGGGCCGCTTTCCTTCGAGCACGGCCCGCCCCGTGGGCGTGAGCACCAGGAGCGAATACTCGCCCGGCGTGAAGTCCACCCATCCCGCGGCGACGCACCGCTGGATGACCTGTCCCAGCCAGGGCTCGGTCTCGCCGGCCAGCGCGCCCCATCCCGGCCGGCCCACGAGGCCGGCCCGGATCAGCCGCTCGTCCTCCTCGCCGCGGAGGAACTTGGCCGTGGCCTTGGGACCCAGGCGCTCGTGCACGAGCGCCACCGCCCCGAGCACGGCGATCACGATCCTCCCGCTCTCCTCGGCGCCGCCGGCGACCGCGCCGCCCCGGGCGATCTCGGCGCAGACGTCGCACCGGCCGCAGCCGTGCAGCGTCTCCGCCTCGTCGCCGAAGTAGCGGAGGATCGCGTCGTGGCGGCAGGAGCCGCCTTCGGCCCAGCGGATCAGATCGAGGAACATCGACCACTTGTGCTCGAACATCGCCTCGCCGGCCGCGGATTCCGACGCGCTCCGCTCGAGGAGATGGCGGCGCCGCGGGATGTCCTGGCCGCGCACGAGCAGGAGCCCCGAGGCGTCCTCGCCGTCGCGGCCGGCGCGGCCGACCTCCTGGTAGTAGGACTCGATCGAATCGGGCGGCGAGCGATGGATCACGGCGCGCACGTCGGGCCGGTCGATCCCCATGCCGAAGGCGTTCGTGGCCGCGACGACCGACAGCTCGCCGCGCATGAAGCGGCGCTGCACCTGGCTGCGGTGGTCGCCCGAGAGGCCCGCGTGGTACCAGCCGGCCCTCCACCCCTCCTCGCGAAGGCGCTTCGCCTCCTCCTCGGCGTCCTTCCGCGTGAGGCAGTAGACGATGGCTCCGCCGCGCGGCGCCTCCGGTTGGCCGAGCGCCTCGCGCAGGGTGTCGTCCACCGCCCGCGCCGCCTCGGCCGCGCTCGCGACGCTCCGGGCCCGCAGGGCGAGGTTCGGCCGCGCGAACCCCCGCACGATCTGCGGCGTGTCCGCGGGAAACCCGAGCTGGCGAAGGATGTCGTCGCGCACGACCGGCGTGGCCGTCGCGGTGCAGGCGAGCACGAGGGCCTCGGGATGGAGCTCCAGGAAGCCGCGGATCTGGAGGTAGTCGGGCCGGAAATCGTGTCCCCACTGGCTGATGCAGTGGGCTTCGTCGATCGCGATCAGGGGACAGCCCATGGCGCGCACGAGATCGCGAAAACCGGGAAACCGGAGCCGTTCCGGCGCGACATAGACGATCCGGTACTCGCCGCCTCGGATCTGCCAGAGGCGCTCCATCGCCTCGCCGTCGTCCAGCGTCGAAGCGAGATAGGTCGCGCGGATTCCCTTCGCCTCGAGCGCGTCCACCTGGTCGTGCATGAGCGAGACCAGGGGGGAGATCACGAGCGAGGTTCCCCCGAGCATCGTCGCGGGAAGCTGGTAGATGAGGCTCTTGCCGCCGCCGGTGGGGGCGACGAGGAGCAGGCGGCGCCGCCGGTGCAGCGTTTCGAGGGCTTCGAGCTGCCCCGGTCGGAACGAGGGGAACCCGAAGGCCCGAAGGGCCTCCTCGAAGGCGGGAGGGGCGGAGGCCGCGCGCGTCGCGCTCAAGCCCCGCCCGCCGCTCCCGCCCGCACCGAGTCGGCGAGCATCACGAGGCGCCGGATCAGCCATCGCTTCGCGGGCCCCGGCTCCGCGATCAGCGTGAACCGGCCCGCTTCGGTCTTGGACGCGCCCGCCTCGAGGTAATCCTCCTCGAACGTCCCCGTCTCGACCGCGAGGGGGCCGTGCACGCGAAGGTCGTCCGGCACGACGCGGAGCCGGGTCACGGACACGGGCCCGTAGAGCGCGAGGAGGAATTCCTGGATCGCCGCCTTCCCCGAGATCGTCGGCGCTCCCGAGAAGACCAGCACCGCGTCGTCGTGGAACAGGGTGCCGAACGTGAGGCTGTCCCGCTGGTTCGCGGCGACCGCGTACTGGGACCACAACGAATCGATCGTGGCGCGCACCGTGGCGGCCTGGACGGTGGTGTCGAGCGACTGCTGCGTGCCGCACGCGGGCACGACCGCGATCAGGATCGCGAGAACCAGGGCATGGCGCATCGTGTCGTTCTCCTCTAGGCGGGTTCGGGCCGGGATGAGCCGGCAGTTCGGATCGCTTCGTCCACCATGTCGGCCTGGATCCCGACCGTGTCGTTGAGGTCGCGCGCGTAGCCTCCGGCCAGGAAGACCGCGACCGGGATCCCGCGGGCGGCGCATTCGCCGAACACGTAGCGGTCCCGGGCGCGCAGGTCCTCGCGCGTGAGGCGCAGGCGGCCGAGCTGGTCGTGTTCGTAGGGGTCGGCCCCTCCGACGTAGGCGACCAGATCGGGGCGGTGCCGCTCCAGGATGCGCGGCACCCAATGCTCGAGCACGGCGAGATAGGTCTTCCCGGCAGCGCCGGTCTCCAGACCCACGTCCTGATCGCTGGGCGGCTTGATCGCGGGGTAGTTCTCCTCTTCGTGCACCGAGAACGTGAACACGGACGGGTCGTCGCGGAAGATCGCCGCGGTTCCGTTCCCCTGGTGCACGTCCACGTCGATCACCGCCGCGCGCCGGATCTCCCGCTTCGACTGCAGCTCGCGGATCGCGATGGCCACGTCGTGGAAGACGCAGAACCCCTCGCCATGATCGGGAAAGGCGTGATGGAAGCCTCCGCCGAGGTTGGCCGCGGCGCCGCGCGCCAGCGCCTCCCGCGCGGCGAGAATGCTCCCGCCCGCGCAGAGGAACGACGCCTCGACCAGCGCCTCCGAATAGGGAAGCTCGAGGATCGCCTCCTCCAGCACCGACAGGCGGCCGTGGAGCAGCTTGTCGATGTACTCGCGGTCGTGGACCCGCTGCACCTGTTCCAGGGTCGCCGGCTCCGGATCGAGGATCTCCTCGTCCCGCACCAGGCCCCGCCGCACCAGCTCGTTCCGGATGAGCTCGAACTTGCGCATCGGGAAGACGTGGACGCCGATGTCGGCGTAGTAGCGGCCGCTGTAGACGACGGCGGGGCCCTCGGCACCGCGGCTTCGGGTCACGGGTCTACTCGAACGGGAGCGGGGCGGGTTGCTCGCCCGGGGGGCCGAGCGGGCCGGGCGCGGCGTCGATCGCCATCTCCGGCGCCCCCTCGGCGGCGCCGACGGGGACGAGGGCGCGATAGAGCACGAGGACCGCGGCAACCCAGAACGGGAAG
>DATJEJ010000072.1:0-8593 GCA_035496795.1 Candidatus Omnitrophota bacterium | reverse complement strand
GAGGTGGACGCGTTTCTGCAGGCGGTCTCGCTCGAAGACGAGCTCACGATCGAGCGCGGCCCTGCGGGGATCGCGCTCGAGACCCGAGGGCTCGCGATCCGCGGCCCCGGGCCGAACGTCATCGAGCGGGCCTGGGCGCTCCTCGAAGAGACCGGGGCGCTGCCGGCCGGCGCCGGCGTGCGCGTCCGGCTCGTCAAGCGGATCCCCGTGGGTGCGGGGCTCGGCGGCGGAAGCAGCGACGCGGCCGGATTCCTCGTGGGAGTCGACCGAGTCCTCGGACTGGGACTGAGTCCGGCAACCCTGGAATCGCTGGCGGGGCGGCTCGGATCGGACGTTACATTTTTCTTGCGGGGCGGCGTCGCCCGGGCGACGGGCCGCGGAGAGCGGGTGAGACATCTATGTCCCATGGATCCGTACTGGGTGGTGCTGGCCACTCCAGCTACCGCGATTTCAACGACTTGGGCCTACGGCCAGCTCAGAAATCCGTTGACACCAAAGGGGGACGGGGCTACTCTCCTCGCGTCGGCGATTACGCGGAGGGATCTACACGGGGTGGCGGACGCAATGTGGAACGCGTTCGAGGGGGTGATCCTGCCGCTTCTCCCCAGTGTCGCCGATCTGAAGCGCGCGCTCGCATCCTCTGGGGCCCTGGGCGCGCTCCTTTCCGGCAGCGGCTCGACGGTTTTTGGCTTGGTGCAAACGCCTCCTGCGGCGCATGCGGTTCTCAAGGCGGTCGGCAACCGCGGCGCCGAAGTTCGGGTCGCTCGGAGCATCGAGCATGGCGTCGTCGTATCCCGATCTGGCTGACCGCACCGTCCACGTGGGGGCGCAGGGAGTTTCACCGGGACCAGGGGGTCCCAGGGCCTTTGACGGATCGAGGTCCCGAACTCGAGGTGGGTGAGACGGATGGCTCTCGAGATCACGGAAGTCCGCATCGCACTCAGGGACGATGACAAGTTGAAAGCTTTCGCGAGCATGACGTTCAATGACGCCTTCGTGGTCCGGGGTCTCAAGATCATCGAGGGCACGAACGGGATGTTCGTGGCGATGCCGAGCCGCAAGAAGCCGGACGGGACGTTTCAGGACATCGCGCACCCGATCAACAATGAGTCGCGCGAATTCATCGAATCGCGGATACTCTCGGAATACGAGAAGGAACGGGCGAAGCAGCTGGTCGGAAGCTCGCAGGCCGACTGACCGGTCGGGCGAGCGGCGGGCGCCGGGAAACTGGTCGCCGGCGGCCCCGCGGAGGATGGGGCGTCGGCAAGTGGTAAGCCAGGAGACTTTGGATCTCCCATTCGGAGGTTCGAATCCTCCCGCCCCAACCACCGTCTCAGCGAAGCATCTCTTGTTGGCAGCATAGGTCGGTAGCAGCACGAAGGATGTGGCGGCGGGCCGAGTGCCCCCCGCACGACAGACCCAAGGTTCGAAGACCTCGGTCGTAGGGCCCCGGAGAGGTTCGTCTCCGGTCCATCGAGCGCCGCGCGGCGTCTCGGGCCCGATTGACGAAGGCGTCAATCGGGCTTTGGGTCGTTTTATTTCTGGAGCTTACTGGGTCGCTCACTTTGGGTTCGGAGGAGGGGAGTCCGATGACGGTCAAGCTGGCTACCGATCGACGCGCCGTGCCCATGTCGAAGCCGCTCCCCGAAACGCGCGACCCGCGTGACGTGGAGCGGGGCCTGCGCCTCTTCACCGGGAACGCGAACCGTCCGCTCGCCGAGGCGATCTGCGCGCACCTCGGCACCGATCTGGGCGACGCGACCGTGGACCATTTCGCCGACGGGGAGACGTTCGTCAAGATCAACGAGAACATCCGCGGATCGGACATCTTCGTGTTCCAGCCGACCTTCGCGCCGGCGACGAATCTCATGGAGCTCTTGATCATGATCGACGCGGTGCGGCGCGCGTCGGCGCGGCGCGTCACCGCAGTGATCCCCTACTACGGATTCCAGCGGCAGGACCGGAAGGACCAGCCGCGCGTTCCGATCACGGCGAAGCTGGCCGCGAATCTCATCACGACGGCGGGCGCCGACCGCGTGATGACGATGGATCTGCACTCGGCCCAGATCCAGGGCTTCTTCGACATTCCGTTCGATCACCTGTACGCCGCGCCGGTGCTGGTCGATTACCTGCTGCGCCGGCAGATCCCGAACGTCGTCGTCGTGGCGCCCGACATCGGGAGCGTCAAGATGGCGCGAGCCTACGCCAAGCGCCTTTCGGCGAGTCTGGCGATCGTGGACAAGCGGCGGCCCCGTCCGGACGCGGTGGAGATGATGAACGTGATCGGCGAGGTCGAGGGAAAGAACGTCGTGATCTTCGACGACATCGTGAGCACGGGCTCCACCCTGGTCGAGGCGGCGAAGGCGCTCAAGGACGCGGGCGCCCGGGACATCTACGCGGCGGCGACGCACGGCGTGCTGTGCGGCGAGGCCGCGGATCTGATCGCGCACTCCTCCGTGAAGGAGCTGGTGGTCACGGACAGCATCCCGCACGCCCCCGGCTCGCTCCCCAAGGAGATCCGGGTGCTCTCGGTCGCGCCGCTGCTGGCGGAGGCGATCCGCCGCATCCACGACGAGGAGTCGCTGAGCTCGCTGTTCATCTGACGGAAACCGGCGCACCCCCGGGGGCGCGCGCACGAATCACCCAGGAGCATCGATCATGGCCATCACCAGCTTGAACGGCGAGCAGCGGACCGGCGTCGGCAAGGGCATCGCGAAGAAGCTCCGCGCCTCCGGCCGCATTCCCGCCGTCTATTACGGACGCGGCGAGACGCCGATCTCCCTCGTCGTGAACGCGAAGGACGTGGACACGCTGCTGCAGGGAGCCTCGGGCGCGAACGTCATCGTGGACCTCCAGGTGTCGGGGGCCGCGGCGGCCGACCGCAAGGCGCTGATCCGGGAGATCCAGCGCGACCCGGTGCAGGGGAACATCCTGCACCTCGACCTGCAGCACATCTCCCTCACCGAGCGGATCACCGTCGAGGTCCCGATCGAGCTCGTCGGAGTGCCCACCGGCGTCAAGGACGGCGGCGGCATCCTGGAGCACCTCCTGCGCGAGGTGGAGGTCGAGTGTCTTCCGACCGACATCCCCACCCAGCTCGAGGTCGACGTCTCCGCGATGAACATCGGCGACACCCTGCACGTCAGCGACATCAAGGCGGAGCGGGTGGTGATCGTCACCGAAGCGGACCGCGGCATCGCCACGGTCGTCCCGCCGACGGTGCTCGAGGAGGCGAAGCCGGCCGAGGAAGCGCCGGCGGAGCCGGAGCTCGTGGCCTCGAAGAAGGAAGGCGAAGAGGCGGCGGAAGGGGGCAAGGAAGGTTAACGAGGCGCACACGATCAAGGTCGTCCTGGGACTGGGGAACCCCGGGCCGGAATACGCGGCGACGCGCCACAACGCGGGCTGGATGGCGGTGGACGCGCTGGCGAAGCGGCTGGGGCGCTTCCAGGGGTGGACGAAGGGCCCGGGGATGTCCCGCGGCGAGGGCAGGGCCGGGCGGCACACGGTCCTTCTCGCCAAGCCCGAGCGCTACATGAACCGGAGCGGCGACGCGTTCCGGGCGCTCGTGGCGGAGGGGTGGACGGCGTCGGAGATCCTGGTGGCGTGCGACGAGGTGTACCTGCCGCTGGGGTCGCTCCGGATCCGCTCCCGGGGGGGAACGGCGGGGCACCAGGGGCTGGAGTCGATCGCGCTGGTGGCGGGGACGGACGCTTTTCCGAGGCTGCGCATCGGCGTCGGGCCCGCCCCCACGTCGGATCGGCTCAAGGAATACGTTCTGGAGCCGTTCTTAGAGGAAGAAAAGGCCGTGCTGCCGCGCGTGGTCGAGGCGGCGGCCTCGGCCGCGTTCGACGCGGCCGCGGAAGGACTCACGCAGGCCATGAACCGGTGGAACCGGTTCGTGCTCGATCCGGTTGAGCCATGAGGGAACCCATGAAACTGTACGAAACGACGATCATCTTCGATCCGGGCCTGGAAGAGGCGCGGATCAACGAGGAAGTGGACCGCGTGACGGGCCCGATCGCGCAGGCGGGGGGCGAAGTCGTCGAGGTCCAGCGGTGGGGCAAGAAGAAGCTCGCCTACAACATCAAGAAGCGGCGCGACGGCACGTACATCCACGTCAAGCACAAGAGCCCGGCGACCCTGATCGCGGAGATGGACCGGAGATTCCGCCTGAACGAGAGCGTGCTCCGGCATTTGACGGTGCTCGCGCCCAAGGACTCGCCGCGTCCGGCCGAAGAGGCCAAGACGGAAGGCGCGCCCCGGGTCGAAGGCGCTCCGGCGCCGGCCGAGCCCGCGCCCACGGCAGCGGAATGACGCGAGGCGTCCGCCCCCGGGCGGCGTCCCGCTGGAACCCCTAGAGGAGGAGACCCATGGCTCGCGATGGCGAATCGCGGTCGTATCGACGCAAGTTCTGCAAACTCTGTTTCGACAAGGTGGACCGGATCGACTACAAGGACGACCGGCGTCTGTCGCGATTCATCACCGATCGCGGTAAGATCGTCCCTCGGCGGATCTCCGGCACCTGCGCCCGGCACCAGTCCCAGATCACCGAGGCCGTGAAGCGGGCGCGCATCCTGGCTCTTCTGCCGTTCACCAGTGACCAATATCGCTGATTCGAAGGTGAGGGAGGCCGCCTCCCCCGCGGAGTGGATCCGCGCGGCGGGAGTGCTGCTCTTCGGGGCGGGCATCGTCATGGCCGCGAACACGGATATTCCCGTGCCGCTGCCATGGGCGTACGGCCTGCTTCCGTTCGCCGTCTTCTGGCTGGCGCGGCACGTGGGACTTTTGGTGGGAGCGCTCGCGGCGACCGCGACGCTCGGCGCGGTGTACGCGGCGGGGGTCACCGAGCCCTCGCGCCTCGTGTTCGTCGCGGTGCTGGGCACGGCGGGTCTTCTCCTGAGCGCCTCGGCGCGCCGGGGCGATCGCGCCTCCACGGCGATGACGCTGGCCGCGGCCCCGATCCTGGCCGTCGTGGTTGGCTACCTGCTGCTCGGCGGGATGAACGAGCTCTCGCGCACGTTCGCGGCGCGGCTCGCCGAGGTGCGCCGCCTGGAGTCGGACCTCCGCTTCTCGGAGACGCTCGGCGTCTCCCGCGCGGAGTTTGAGATCGCGCTCGGGCAGATGGAGCGCATCTACTCGTTCCTTCTCCCCTCGCTCTTCGCGCTCAAGTGGATCAGCGTGCTGTCGGTGAACGTCTGGCTCACGAGCGTCCTGTTCCGCGAGCGCGGGATTCCCGCGTTCCGCGATTTCTCCACGTGGCGCGTGCATCCGGCCGCGGCCTGGGCATTCGCCGTGGCGCTGGCTCTGGTCGTGACGCGCCTTCCCTGGGCCACGCTGGCCGGCGCGAATCTCGCGTTCCCGCTCCTGCTCGCCTACACGGTGCAGGGGCTCGCGGTCGCGCGCTTCACCGCGATCGCCTTCGAGATGAACGCGCTGGTGCAGGGCGCGATTCTCGTCCTCGTGGCGTTCATGCCGATTCTGTTCCTCGCGTTTCTCGCGATCGGGTTCCTGGATTCCTGGTACGACTTTCGGCGCCGGCTGGTGCCCGGGCCCGGCGGTTCGGTCGGGCGGCGGGCCGACAAGTCCGACGATTAGGAGGGTATCGTTCGATGGAAGTGATTCTGCTGGAGGAGATGGAAGGTCTGGGCAAGCGCGGCGCCACGGTGCGCGTGGCGGACGGCTATGCGCGCAACTACCTGCTCCCGCGCAAGAAGGCCATCGCGGCGGTGGGGAACTCGCAGGCGGTCTTCCGCGACCGCGAGCGGGCCCGCGTGGCCCTGGAGCAGAAGCAGCGTCAGTCGGCGCAGGAGCTCCGGGAGCGGATGATGCAGGCGTCGCTCCAGTTCAGCGTCCAGGTGGGCGAAGAGGACCAGCTCTACGGTTCGGTCACCGCGGTGGAGATCCACGAGGCCCTGGCGGCGCAGGGATTCCCCGTGGAGCGCAAGGCGATCCGCCTGGAAGAGCCGATCAAGGCGCTCGGCGTGTTCGAAGTCCCGGTGCACCTCTTCCAGGACATCGAAGCCCCGGTGAAGGTGTGGGTGGTCCGGAAGTGAGCCGCCCTTCGTCGCGGTTCCCGTCGTCTCTGGGCCCGCGCGCGCTCGCGCTCGCGGCCCTCGTCGCCACGGTGGCCGCGTCCGGCTGCGGCGGCTCCAAGGCCCGTCCCGCCGCGGGCGGGTCGGGCGCGACGTCGACGCGTGTCTGGACGCCCGGGAAAGCGGACACCCTCGGCCCCGTCGTGGCGATCGTCGGCACCCGGCGGATCCGCGCGCACGAGGTCGACTCGCTGATCGCGACGGCGCCCCCCAACGTGCAGAGCCAGCTCCGGGATCCGCAGGGCTACAAGACCCTGGTCGACCGGATGGTCACCGAGGAGGCGCTCTACCAGGCGGCGCGCCGGTCGGGAATCCAGCGCGATCCCGCGTATCGGGCGGCGGTCGCCAAGGCCGCGCGCGAGACGCTGATGCGGCAGTACTACCAGGCGCGGATGGCGAACTTCCCGCCTCCCACCGACGCCCAGATCCAGGCCTACTACGACGAGCATTCGTCCGAGTTCGCGATTCCGGCGCGCGCGCGCGTGCGGCACATCCAGGTCGCGACCAAGGCCAAGGCCGAGGCGCTTCGGAAGCGGCTCGCGGCGGGGGGCCTCTGGGACGCCCTCGCCAAGGCGAACTCCACCGACAAGGGCACCTCGGACCATGGCGGCATCCTCGGCTATGTCACGCCCGGCTCCGAGTTCGTCCCGGGGATCGGCAAGGCCCCGGACATCGTCAAGGAGGCGTTCGCGCTGAAGGAGGGCGAGACCAGTCCGCCGCTGAAGAGCGAGAAGGGGTGGCACCTGATCCGCGTGGACAACGTGGACCCCGCACGGACGCAGCCGCTGGCCGAGGTGCGGCAGGGCATCCTCGGACATCTCTCGACGCAGGCGCAGGAGACGCTCTCCCAGACGTTCCTCGACTCGCTCAAGAACGCGTCCGGCACCGTCGTCTTCGAGGATTCCGTTCGCGTCGCGTCGACGCCGGCCCGCACCGCCCAGGACTTTTTCAAGGAAGCGCAGGCGGCCGGCAACCCGCAACAGCGCATCCAGCTCTACCGCGACCTGGTGACGCGCTATCCCGATGACCCGGTGTCCGTGCAAGCGGCGTTCATGATAGGCTTCACCTACGCGGAGGATCTCGGTCAGTACGACGAGGCCAAAGCGGAGTTCCGCAAGTTCCTCGACAAGTATCCGCGCCACGAGCTCGCGAATTCGGCGAAGTGGATGATGGAGAACATGGACAAGCCCGCCCCCGAGCTCGACGACGCGCCCGAGGGCGCGGACAGCACGGGAGCGCCACCGGATACCACGCGGTAGGCCTCCGCCGAGAGCGCGGCCCGCCATGAGCATGATTCCGGTACGCGTCGGTGGCCTGGCCATCGACGAGCGAACGAAGAACCCAGTCGTGCTGCTGCAGGAGATCGAAGGGAATCGCGTCCTGCCGATCTGGATCGGCCCGATGGAGGCCAGCGCGATCCACAGCGAGCTGATGGGCAAGAAATATCAGCGCCCGCTGACGCACGATCTCCTGGTCACGATCATCGAGAGCCTGAGAGGGAAGATCTCGCGCGTCGTGATCACCGACCTCAAGGACTCCACCTTCTTCGCCAGCATCTACCTCGACGCCGGAGCGGGCGCGGTCGCCATCGACGCCCGCCCCAGCGATTCGATCGCGATCGCCCTCCGCTCCCACGCCCCCATCTTCATCATCGACAAGCTGTTCGAAAAGTCGATGGAGCCCCAGGTGGGAGGCGCGCCGACCGAGAAGTCGGCCGAGGAGAAGGCGGAGGACCTCCGCCACTTCCTCGAGGAGCTTCGCCCCGAAGACTTCGGCAAGTGGAATCCCGAAGACCTGTAGCCCGTCCCCGGCGCGCGCGTCCCGCGTGATCGGCCCCGTGCTGGGGTCCTCGCCTCGCGTGCCGGCCTCCGCGTTCGTCGCTCCCACCGCCGTCGTCCTCGGCGACGTGGCCCTGGGCGAGCAGTCCAGCATCTGGTACGGCGCCGTCGTGCGCGGCGACGCCGGGCCGATTCGCGTCGGCGCCCGCTCGAACATCCAGGACCTCTGCATGCTGCACGCCACGACGGGGCGGTCGGGCCTGACCATCGGCGACGAGGTGACGGTGGGGCACCGCGTGATCCTCCACGGCGCCGTCGTGCGGGACCGCTGCCTGATCGGCATGGGTTCGATCCTCCTCGATGACTGCGAGATCGGCGAGGAGTCGCTGGTCGCCGCTGGCGCGGTCGTGCTCGAGGGGATGCGCGTGCCGCCCCGCTCCTTCGTGGCCGGCATGCCCGCGCGCATCCGCGGCGCGATTCCTCCGGAGGTGCTCTCCCGCCTGCGCGAATCGGCGGACGTCTACGTCGAGCTGGCGCGCGAGCACGCGAAGGCGACCCGTGAGCGCTAGAACCGGGACCCCGGTCATCGTCGCTCTCGGCGCGGCGGCTCTCGCGGTCGCGCTCCTCGCCGCGGCCCCGCTCGGCGGCCGGGCGCTGGCCGCCGATCCCGTGACGACGCCCCCGGTCTCGACGACCGCTCCGGCGCCCGTCGCCGCCCCGCCC
>DATJEJ010000071.1:0-5126 GCA_035496795.1 Candidatus Omnitrophota bacterium | reverse complement strand
CGCCATGCAGGTCGCGGCGACGAACGCCCAGGCGGTCGAGCGCGCCTCGCTCGATCCCGCGTTCATCGCGGGGGAGCGCGCGATCCTGACGGAGCAGGCCAAGGCCACCGGCAAGCCCGAGGCCGTGATCCAGAAGATCGTGGAGGGGAAGATCGAGAAGATGTACGAGGAGGTCGTGCTCCTCGAACAGCCGACCATCCGGGATCCCGACAGGAAGGTGAAGGAGCTGCTGGACCAGGCGATCGCGAAGCTCGGCGAGAACATCGTCGTGCGGCGCTTCGCCAAGTTCAAGATCGGGGAAGCCTGAGCCCGGACATGGCCCCTTCTCCCTCGTCCGCCTCGCCCGCGCCCCCTCGCGTCCTGCTCAAGCTGAGCGGGGAGATCCTCGCCGGTGAGGCGCGCTTCGGCATCGACGCCGAAGCCCTGGGGCGGGTGGCGGACGAGATCGTCGAGGGCGCGCGCGCCGGGACGCAGGTCGGCATCGTGATCGGCGGCGGCAACATGATCCGCGGCACGGCCACCGGCGGCGCCCTGGACCGCACGACCGCCGACAGCATGGGGATGCTGGGCACCGTCATCAACGCCCTGGCGCTCCAGGACGCGCTGGAGGAGCGCGACCTCTCGACGCGGGTCCTCTCCGCGATCGAGATGCGCTCCCTGGCCGAGCCCTACATCCGCCGCCGCGCCGTGCGCCACCTCGAGAAGGGGCGCGTCGTCATCCTCGCCGCCGGCACGGGGCACCCCTACTTCACCACCGACACCGCCGCCGTCCTCCGCGCGGTCGAGATCCGCGCGGACGTGCTGCTCAAGGCCACCAAGGTGGACGGCGTCTTCACCGATGATCCGATGCGGAACCCCGATGCGGTCCGCTTCGACACGCTGAGCTATCTGGAGGCCATCGATCGCCGCCTGAACGTGATGGACATGACGGCGTTCACGATGGGCATGGACAACCAGCTCCCGATCCTCGTCTTCAACGTGACCGTTCCGGGCAATCTCTCCCGGGCCCTTCGCGGGGAGATCGTGGGGACCCGGGTCGCCGTGGAGGTCTAGGGATGGGGCCTGAAATCCTGAAGCAGACCGAAGAGCGGATGAAGAAGGCGGTGGAGACGATCCGGCACGAGGTCGCCACCGTTCGAACGAATCGCGCGACGACCGCGCTGCTCGACGGCATCAAGGTCGAGTACTACGGCAACCCGACGCCCCTGCAGCAGGTGGCGAGCGTGAGCGTGCCGGAGCCCCGCATGCTCGTCATCCAGCCGTGGGAGCGTGCCACGCTCCCCGAGATCGTGAAAGCGATCCAGAAGTCGGACCTGGGCTTGAACCCGGCCGACGACGGCTCGGTGGTGCGCCTGACGCTGCCGACCCTGACCGAGGAGCGGCGCAAGGATCTGGTGAAGCACCTGGGCAAGCTGATCGAGGACGGGCGCGTGCGCGTCCGCACCGTGCGGCGCGAGGTCAACGACGAGCTGAAGAAGCTGGAGCGGGAGCACAAGATCTCCGAGGACGACGCCAAGAAGACGCACGACGCGGTCCAGAAGATCCACGACCGCTACATCGCCATGCTGGACGACCTGTTTCACAAGAAGCAGGCCGAGGTCATGGAGGTCTGAGCGACCCGGCGCAAGAGGATCGCATGCGCGCCCCATCCAAAGCTCCCACCCTGGAGCAGGTGCTCCGCCGACCCGTCCCCGAGCACATCGCGATCATCATGGACGGCAACGGACGGTGGGCCAAGCGTCGCGGCCTCCCGCGGCTGATGGGACACCGCGCCGGGCGCCGCTCCGTGCGCGAGGCGGTCGAAGGATGCGTCGAGCTGGGTGTGCGCGTCCTCACCCTCTACACCTTCTCCCTCGAGAACTGGGAGCGCCGCGCGGGCGAGGTTCGCGGGCTCTGGCGGATCCTGGAACAGGTGCTCCGCGAGGAGCGGAACGAGCTCAAGAAGAACAACGTCCGGCTCCGCACGATCGGCCGGGTGGATCTCCTCCCCGAGCGGAGCCGCGCGATCCTGGCCGAGACGATGCAGTTCCTCGAGAGCTCGACCGGGCTCACCCTCGTGCTCGCCATCTCCTACGGCGGACGGGCCGAGATCGTGGATGCGGCCCGGCGCATCGTGGCCGCCGACCGGAAGCAGCGGATCCCCCTGACGAAGATCGACGAGAGCTATTTCCAGTCGCAGCTGGACACCGACGGTCTCCCCGATCCGGATCTCCTCATCCGCACCAGCGGGGAGCTCCGGGTCTCGAACTTCCTCCTCTGGCAGCTCGCCTACGCCGAGTTCTGGGTGACCGACACGCTCTGGCCCGACTTCCGGCGCAGGCACCTGTACCAGGCGGTCCATGACTTTCAAAACCGAAGCCGGCGCTTCGGCCGCGCCGATTGACCCCGCGGCCCAGGACGCCGTGACGCGGGACGTCCCGGGCGCCGCGGAGCGGCCCCGCGGCGACGCCGCGCTCCCGCTCCGGATCGCGAGCGCGGTCGTCTTCCTGCCGCTGTTCGTGCTCGCGGCGCGCGTGGGCGGGCTGGTCTGGCTGGCGTTCACCCTGATCGTGGTCGGCCTCGGGCTCCGCGAGTTCTATCGCATGATGGACTCGAAGGGGCTGGCGCCCCACTGGAAGTCGGGGACCTTCGCCGGGCTGCTCCTTCCCATCGGCACCTATCTGCGGCTGCAGACCGGGCGGACGGCGGAGTGGAACCTGGGCGCGCTCTTCACGGTGCTCGCCGGGGCGATCCTGCTCGCGGAGCTCCGAAGAGGAGCGGGGAAGCAGGCCGTGGGGAGCATCGCGGCCACGCTCCTCGGCGTCATCTACCTCGGCTGGTTCGGGAGCCACATCGAGCTCCTCCGCGAGCTGCCGCGCGCGTGGCACCTGCCCTATGCGCTCGGCGCCTCCTTCGCGATCCTCCCCTTCTTCCTGGTGTGGATCTGCGACACCGCGGCCTACGCCGTCGGCCTGGCGTTCGGACGGACGCGCCTCATGCCCGACGTGAGCCCGCAGAAGTCGGTGGAGGGCGCCGTCGCGGGGCTCCTGGCCGCGGTGGGCGCCGCGTTCGCGGCGCGCGCCTGGTTCGCGCCCTATCTCACGGTCCTCGACGCGGCCGTGCTCGGGACGCTGGTCGGCGTGCTGGGGCAGCTCGGCGATCTGGTCGAGTCGCTCCTGAAGCGCGACGCGGACGCCAAGGACACCTCGCGGATCATTCCGGGGCACGGCGGGGTCCTCGACCGCTTCGACAGCGTTCTCTTCGCGGCACCGGTCACCGCCTACTACCTCCTCTTCCGGGTGCTCGACCGATGATCCGGATCGCCCTGCTCGGCGCCACCGGCTCGATCGGCGCCGCCGCGCAAGCGCTCGCGCGCGCCCATCCCGACCGGATGCGTCTCGTCTCCCTGTCGGCCCGCGCGAACGTCGAGTCGGTGCTCCGCGCCGCCGAGGAGTTCGGCGTGAGCCGGGTGGCCCTGTCCGACCCCGAGGCCGCGCGCGCCCTTCGCGCGCGCTTCGGGGGCGAGGTGCTGGACGGAGAGGAGGCCGCAACGCGCCTGGCCGAGGACCCCGACGCCGACGTCGTCGTGAACGCCCTGGTGGGGAGCGCGGGGCTCTCGCCCACGATCGCGGCGCTCCACGCCGGCAAGCGCGTCGCGCTCGCGAACAAGGAGTCGGTCGTCCTCGCGGGCGAGCTGCTCGCCAAGGTCGCGGCGCAAGGGGGCGGCACGATCGTGCCGGTGGACTCGGAGCACGGCGGGATCCACCAGGCGCTGGAAGGGTGCGCGATCGACACGATCCGCCGCGTGACGCTGACCGCCTCCGGCGGTCCCTTCCTGCGCCGCGATCCCGCCACCCTGGCCGGCGTGACGCCGGAGGAGGTCCTCCGCCATCCGACCTGGTCGATGGGGGAGCGGATCACGGTGGACTCCGCGACCCTCGTGAACAAGGGGTTCGAGCTGATCGAGGCGCGCTGGCTCTTCGGGCTCGATCCCGCGCAGATCGACGTCGTGATCCATCCGCAGTCGATCGTGCACGCGCTGGTGGAGTTCGTGGACGGCTCGGTCGTGGCCCAGCTCTCCTGTCCCGACATGCGCCTTCCGCTCCTGTACGCCCTCTCCTATCCGGAGCGGTGGGCGTCGGAGCTGCCGCGCCTGGACCTGGCGCGTGCGGGGTCGCTCACGTTCGAGGCGCCCGATCCGGCGCGCTCGCCGGGATTGGCCCTCGCCCGGCGCGCGCTCGCCGCCGGAGGCACGGCGCCCGCGGTGCTGAACGCCGCCGACGAGGAGGCGGTGCGGCTCTTCCTCGCGCGGAAGATCCGCTTCACCGACCTGATGCCGCTGGTGGACGAAGTGCTCTCGGCGCACGCGCCCGGGGAACCGCTGACCCTGGAGTCGATCCGGGCGGCGGACGCGTGGGCGCGCGGCCGCCTGCTGGATCTGGCCGAGGCGCGGAGCGCGCGGTGATCGTCGCGCGCGAGCGTCTCCTCGACCTGGCGCGGGCGATCCGCGGACGCCGGATCGCGGTGATCGGCGACCTGGTGCTCGACCGCTACTGGGTGGGCCGCTCGTCGCGCATCTCGCGCGAGGCCCCGGTGCTGATCCTGGACTTCGAGGAGGAGCGGGCCGTGCCCGGCGGCGCTTCGAACGCCGCGGCCAACGTCCGCGCGCTCGGAGGGGCGGCGCGGCTCGTCGGACGGATCGGGGCCGATCCCGCGGGACGCGATCTCCGGCGGGCGCTGCGCTCGATCGGCGTGGACGGACGCTGGCTGGCGCGGGACGGCGCGGGCGGCACGATCGTGAAGACGCGGGTGCTCGCCGGATCGAGCCACGCCTCGCGCCAGCAGATCGTGCGGATGGATCGCGGGCACGCGGCACCGCTCGCGCCCGCCGCGATCCGGCCCCTCGTCCGAGCAGCCGAGCGCGCGGTGCGCGGCTCCGATGCCGTCCTCCTCTCCGACTACGGCTACGGCCTCCTGGGCCCCGCGGTCCGGAGGGCGGCCATCGCGGCGGCGCGGCGCGCCGGCATTCCGGTGGTCGTGGATTCGCGCTACGCGCTCCGCTCCTTCCGCGGCGCCACGCTCCTCACCCCGAACGAGCACGAGGTGGCCGAGGCATTCCACCTCGACTCCCTCGACACCACTTCGCT
>DATJEJ010000070.1:0-9347 GCA_035496795.1 Candidatus Omnitrophota bacterium | reverse complement strand
GGGAAAGCTGCCGTCGCGTTCCAGCCAGCCCGCCACCTGGACCGCGTGGAGTCCCAGCTTCTCCGCGAGCGGGGCCACCGTCTCGGGCGGCTCCTCCGCGAAGACGCCCACGAGCGGCGCCCCGGCCGGGAGCGACTCCCGGATGGAGCGCGCCCGGGCCGCGTCGACCCGCCGGGGCGATTCGGTGAGCACCAGGCCCACGAAGTCGGCGCCCGAGTCCAGAGCGAGCCGCGCGTCCTCGGCGCTCGTGATGCCGCAGACCTTGATGCGTGTCCTCACGGCTCCTCCTTCGTGGACGGACCGGTGCCGAGCAGCTCCGCGAGAGCCTCCGAGGGCCGCTCCGCCCGGAGCAGCGCCTCTCCGACGAGCACCGCGTCGGCGCCGAGCCGCTCCACCCGCTCGATCCCGGCGCGATCGTGATAGCCGCTCTCCGCGATCCGCACGCGGTCGGGCGGAAGGAGCGGCAGCATCGTCTCGGCATGACCCGGGCGCATCGCCAGGGTGCGAAGGTCCCGGTTGTTCACCCCGAGGGCGCCCGGCGCCGCGAGCGCCGCGTCGATCTCGCGAGGCTCGTGGATCTCGATCAGGGGCGCGATCCCCAGCTCGACCAGGAGTGCCGCGTAATCGCCCAGCTGGCGCGGGTCGAGTGCGGCCACGATCAGGAGGGCCGCGTCCGCGCCGCGCGCCCCCGCTTCGTAGATCTGCCGCTCGTGCACGACGAAGTCCTTGAGCAGGACCGGGAGCGTCACGGCCTCCCGGACCGCGGCCAGGTCCTCCAGCGATCCCAAAAAGCGGGCCGGCTCGGTCAGCACCGAGATCGCGGCGGCGCCGGCTTCGTGGTACGCCCGCGCCAGCGACGCCGGATCGTACTCCGCCTGGAGGACGCCCGCCGAGGGGGAAGCGCGCTTCACCTCGGCGATCGCCCGGACCGGTGCCCCGGCCTCGCGCCGGAGCGCCGACAGGAACGGACGCCGCTCGTCGCGCCTCGCCTCGGCCTCGGCCCGCAGCGCGGCGCGCGAGGGGCCCCGCTCGGCGTCCTGGCGCACGCGCTCCAGGCGCTCGGCCACGATGGTGGCGAGGAAGTCGCTCACTCGCTCCCCACCTTCTTCGAGAGCTCGATGTAGTGATCCAGGACCTTCCGCGCGTCGCCGCGATCGATCGCCTGCGTCGCGCGCGCCACCGCCTCTTCCAGCGTCGGAGCGGCGCCCGCGATCCAGAGCGCCGCGGCCGCGTTCAGGAGCACGGCGTCCCGACGCGGACCCGGCTCCCCCGCCAGGACCTCGCGCAGGAGGGCGGCGTTCTTGTCGGCGTCCCCGCCCCGGAGCGCCTCGAGCGGCGCGTCGCGAAGACCGAGCGCGTCGTGGCGGATGGAACGCGGCAGCGCGGCGGGCGCGCCGGTCTCGGAGCGCGCGGACTCGGCCGCGAGGTTTCCGGGCGCGAGGGCCAGCTCGTCCAGCCCACCCGCGCCATGCACGACCAGCGCCCGCACGGCGCCGAGGCCCGCGAGCACGCGCGCGACCGGCTCGACCCGGGAGGCATCGGGCACTCCGACCAGCTGGTGCGTGGCGCGCGCGGGATTCGAGAGCGGGCCGAGCCAGTTGAACAGGGTTCGGAACCCGAGCGTCTGCCGCACGCCCGCCACCCGGCGCATCGCGGGATGGAAGCGGCGCGCGTAGAGAAAGGTGAACCCTGTTCCCGCGAGCACGATTGCGGCACCCTCGGGTCCCAGGTCGATGTGGGCGCCCAGCGATTCCAGCACGTCCGCGCTGCCGCACGCGCTGGAGACCGAGCGGTTCCCGTGCTTGGCGACGCGCACGCCGGCGCCGGCCACGACGAACGCCGCCGTGGTGGAGACGTTGAACGATCCGCGGCCGTCCCCGCCCGTGCCGCAGGTATCGAAGAGCGCTCCGCCGTTCCACGGGAACGGGACCGCCTCGGCGCGCAGCGCTTCGGCCCCGCCCCAGAGCTCGGCCTCGGTCTCCCCGCGCTGTGCGAGCAGGGTGAGGAAGGACGCGACCAGCCCATCCTCGCTCTCACCGCGCACCATGCTCCGCACCGCCGCGGCGGTCTCGGCGCGGCTCAGGGTCTCTCCCGCGAGGAGGCGCGGCAGAAGGTCGCGGATCATGCCCCGGGAACGTCGATGGGGGCGAGGGATGCGGCGGCGCGCGGGCGGGACGTCATCGACGGGGAGATCCGGATCAGCGCGCGGGAGCCGCGGCCGCCGGGCGGGCAGCCGCCGCGTCCGGGACGAGGCGCAGGAAGTTCCGGAGGAGGTCCTTGCCGTGGGCCGTCAGGATCGACTCGGGATGGAATTGCACGCCCCAGGTCTCATGGTCCTTGTGGCGGAGCGCCATGATCTCGTTCTCGGGCGTCCAGGCGACGACGGCGAGCGCGTCGGGGAGCCCCTCGCGGGCGACGAGGAGCGAGTGGTAGCGCGTCGCCATGAAGGGATTGTCCACGTCGAGGAAGATGCCCCGTCCCGTGTGGATGATCGCCGAGGTCTTCCCGTGCACCAGGCGCTCGGCCCGGACGATCGTGCCTCCGAAGACCTCGCCGATGCACTGGTGTCCCAGGCAGACGCCCAGGATCGGCACCGACCCCGCGGCACGCCGGATCAGCTCCTTGCTGATCCCCGCGTCGTCGGGACGGCCCGGGCCCGGGGAGATGACGATGGCGTCGGGCTTCATCGCGAGCGCCTCGTCCACGGTGATCTCGTCGTTCCGGACGACGCGCGGGGTCTCCCGCAGCTCCCCCAGGTACTGGACCAGGTTCCACGTGAACGAATCGTAGTTGTCGATCATCAGGATCACGCGTCCAGTCCTCCCGCGGCCAGCCGCACCGCCGCTTCCACGGCGCGCCCCTTGTTGCGCGTCTCGGTCCACTCTTCCTCGGGATCGGAGTCGGCCACGATGCCGGCCCCCACGCCCAGGTGGACGCGGCCCCCTTCGAAGGTCGCCGTCCGGATCGTGATGCAGAAATCAGCGTTGCCGTGGAAGTCGAAATAGCCCATCGCGCCCGCGTAGGCCCCGCGCCGGGAGGGCTCGAGCGACTCGATGATCTCCATCGCGCGCTTCTTCGGGGCGCCGCTCACCGTCCCCGCCGGGAAGCACGCGCGCAGGACGTCGAAGGGCCCGAGCCCGTCCCGCAGCGTTCCCTCGATGTGGCTCACCAGGTGCATCACGTGGGAGTAGCGCTCCACGGTCATGAACTCGGTGGTCCGCACGCTCCCGATCTCGGCCACCTTCCCCACGTCGTTCCGGCCCAGGTCCACCAGCATGACGTGCTCGGCGCGATCCTTTTCGCTCGTGAGGAGCTCCTGCTCCAGCGCGGCGTCCTCCTCCCGGCTCTGGCCCCGCGGCCGCGTCCCCGCGATCGGCCGGAGCGCGATCTTCCGGCCCGACGTGCGGACGAGGATCTCCGGGGACGATCCCGCGAGGGAACGATCCGAGTAGCGGAGGTAGTACATATAGGGCGAGGGGTTCAGGATCCGGAGCGCGCGATAGACGTCGAAGGGGCTGACCGCCGCGGTCGCCTCCAGCCGGTGCGCGAGCACGACCTGGACGATGTCTCCCGCGCGGATGTGCTCCTTGGCCGCGAGGACGGCGCGCGCGTACCCCTCGCGGCCCAGGTTGCTGGTGAAGGCCACCTCCCCGTTTCCGCGCTCGGGCGCGGCGGGCGCCGGCGCCGGCTGCGCCAGGCGGGACAGCATCTCGGCGATCGCCGCCACCGCGTCGCGATAGGCGCGGTCGGGATCGTTCCCGGGACGCGTGTTCGCGACCAGCTGGAGGCGATGGCGGAAGTTGTCGAACGCGAGCACCAGGTCGGGAAAGACGAAGTGGAGGTCGGGCTGCCCCAGGTCGTCGGGCGTGCGCGCGGGGATCCGCTCCAGGAACCGCACGTAATCGTAGCCCACCAGTCCGACCGCCCCGCCGCTGAACGGGGGGAGGTTCGCGACCGGGGCGGCGCTCACCGACTGGAGGAGCGCCCGCAGGGCCTCCAGCGGATCCTGGGACTCGGTGCGCTCGGTCCGCTCCCCGCGGCGCGTCTCGACCACCGCGCCCTTGGCGCGGAACTCGATGGAGGGACGGAAGCCGAGGATGGAATAGCGTCCCCAGGTCTCGCCCCCTTCCAGGCTCTCCAGGAGGAACGACGCATCGCCGCGGTTCAGCTTGGCGAACGCCGAGACCGGCGTGTCGAAGTCGGCCAGCACCTCGCGCATGACCGGCACCAGGTTGTAGCGGCGCGCGAGCGCGCGATAGTCCTCGAGGCTCGGAGTGATCATCGTCTTCCTTTGGCGGTTCTGGGGCGTGCGGCCGCGCCCTGCGGCGCACCCGCGCGCTTTCGGGACGGTCCGGCGCCGGATCTCGCCCCGCTCAGGAGCTCCCGCGCCTGACGGCGCGTCGTCTCGCCGGCGCGTGCGCCCGCGAGCAATCGCGCGATCTCTTCGACGCGCTCCTCCTCGGAGAGCGGCGTCACCGTCGTCGTCGTCCTTCCCCGCGCCACCGTCTTCGCCACCTGGAGCTGCCTCTGGGCGTAGGCCGCGATCAGCGGGAGGTGCGTGATGCAGAGCACCTGCCGCTTGTCGCCGAGGTCGCGGAGCAGCGCCCCGACCTCCTCGCCCACGGCTCCCCCGATTCCCTGGTCCACCTCGTCGAAGACGAGCACGGCGACGCGGTCCTTGTCCGCCATGAGCGATTTCACGGCGAGCATCACCCGGGAGAGCTCCCCTCCCGAGGCGATTCTGCGAAGCGGTCGCGGGGGTTCGCCTGGATTCGGCTGGAACTCGAATTCTAGTGCGGGGATCGGAGCGGGGTCAATCGCGGGGCGGCTCCGGTCGCCGGCCGCGGCGCCGGAGGGCGCCGCGCGGAGGCGCGCCTTGCCGAACCCCAGGCGGTCGAGGAGCCCACCCGCGGCCCGCTCGAACGCCGCCGCGCGAGCCGCCCGGCGCTCGGCGAGGCCGTCGAGCCGCCGGCCGTACGAGGCGGTTCGCGCCGCCAGCGCCCGCTCGAGCCGATTGACCTCCTCGGCTCCGGGCTCGAGCGAGCGCACCCGCGCCCGAAGCTCCCCGGCCATGGCCACAAGGCCCGCCGCGTCGGTGCGGTGCTTGCGCTTCAGGCGATGGATCCGGTCCAGGCGCTCTTCGACGCGATCGAGATCGAGGGGCTCTTCCAGGAGCCGCGCCCGCTCCCCCTCGGCGCGCGACGACAGGGCGGCCGCGGCGTCGGACGCCGCCTCGGCTTCCTCGACCAGCGGGTCGAGCCCCGCATCGAGCGCGGCCCCCGCGCGAAGCGCCTTCACCGCGCGGCGGAGGCGTGACTCGGCGCCGGTCTCCTCGTCGGCGAGGAGCGTCAAGGCCTCGCTCAGCCCCTGGAGGATCCGCTCCTTGTGGACCAGCCGCTCCCGGTCGCGAAGGAGCGTCTCCTCTTCCCCGGCCTCGAGCTTCAGCGCCTCCATCTCGGCGAGGTCGGCGCGAAGCGTTTCCTCTGCGGCGCGATCGCGGTCCAGAGCCTCGCGCGCCGCGGCCGCGGCCCGGCGGTCTTCCAGGATGGCGGCGCGCTCCGCCTCCAGCGCGCGGCGTTCCTCCCACGTCCCCGCCCACGCGTCGAAGAAGTCGGCCTGGCGCCCGGGATCGAGGAGCTGCTGGTGCTCGTGCTGGCCGTGCAGGTCCACGAGGAGGTCGCCCACGGCGCGAAGCTGTGCGAGGAGGACGCCGCGCCCGTTCACGAACGCGCGCGTCGTTCCGTTCGCGGCGACCTCGCGGCGCAGCACCATGCGTCCCTCTTCCGGCTCGACGTCGTGAGCGCGCAGCGATTCGATCAGGTCGGGGCGCCCGGCGAGGTCGAACGTTCCCTCCACCGATCCGCGCGATTCACCCGAGCGGAGCCACGCCGAGTCGGCGCGGTCGCCAAGGAGGAGCCCGACCGATCCCAGGACGAGCGACTTTCCCGCGCCTGTCTCTCCGGTGAGCACGTTCAAGCCGGGAGCGAACTCCAGCTCGACCGAGTCGACGAGCGCCAGACCCTGGATGGAGAGCCAGCGGAGCATGGGAGCGAGGTCCGGTCCGGCTATTGGTCGGGAACCCGTCCCCGCGGCGACGTGGCCCACGCGAGCTTGGTGCGGAGGACGTCGTAGAAGGACTCGGGCTCGAGCACGATGAGGGTCGCGCGGCGGCGCGCGCGGCGGATCAGGATCTCGTCATCGGGCGTGACGGTGCGCGCCACCTGGCCGTCCATGGTGAGGTTGGCGCGCGGATGGCCGGGGCGCAGGCGGACCCGGATCGTCTCGTCGGCGCCGACCAGGAGCGGCCTCCACGTCACGGTGTGCGGGCTGATGGGCGTGGCGAGGAGCGCCTCGACCGAAGGACGCACGATCGGGCCGCCCGCCGAGAGGGAGTAGGCGGTCGAGCCGGTCGGGCTGGCGACGATGAGGCCGTCCCCCACCAGCGTTCCGATCTCCTTCCCCGCGATCCTCAAATCCATCGCGATCACGCGCGAGCGCTCGGAGGGATGGATCACCGCATCGTTCAGTCCCACTCCCTGCCACACCCCCTTGCTTCCGCGCCGCCTCACCTGCGCTTCGACCATCGTGCGCCGCTCCAGCGTCACGTCGCCCCGGAACAGCCGCTCCAGGGCGGGATAGAGGTCCTCCTGCGCGGTCTCGGTCAGAAAGCCCAGGCCGCCCAGGTTCACGCCGAGGATCGGAACGCCGGCTGCGGAAGCGGCGCGCGCGGCGCCGAGCATGGTGCCGTCGCCGCCCAGCACGAGGATCGCGTCGGCGCGCTTCACCAGCGCCTCCAGCGTGATTCCCGCGCCGACGCCGCGCATTCCGCGGGTCAGCTCCCGGTCGAGCGAGACCTTGCGGCCCTGCGCCCGGGCCCACCGGACGAGCGGCGGCACGAGCGCGCGCACCCCCTCCTTCCCGCGATTGCCGACGATCCCCAGGTGACGGGGCGGGCGGATCATGCGTGGGTGGCGATGGGAGTGCTGGATGCCTTGGGGGCGAGCGGTTCCGGGGTCGAGCGTGGATCGCCGGCGAGGAAGCGGCGGATCTCCGGGGCGAGCAGGTCGGGATGGAGCCCCGCGGCCAGGAGGAGCGACTCGCGCGAGCCGTGGTCGAAGAAGCGGTCGGGAACGCCGAACGCGCGGACCTGGACGCCGGGGACGGTGGTCTTCGCGAACAGCTCGAGGACGGCGTCGCCGAACCCGCCGGGGAGCGCTCCCTCCTCCAGCGTCACGAGGCGCGGCACGCGGCGCGCCCAGTCGAGGAGCATTGCCTCGTCGAGCGGCTTGGCGAAGCGGGCGTTGATCACCGCCGCGTCCACGCCCGATTCGGCGAGGAGCGAGGCCGTCTTCTCCGCCACGGAGACCATCGCGCCGTAGGCGACGAGCACGACGTCCTTGCCGGAGCGGATCAGCTCCGCCTCGCCGATGGCGAGCGGCTGCGGATTGGGGTCGAGGGCCGCGCCCACGCCCGCGCCGCGCGGATAGCGCACCGCGATCGGCCCCGCGTCGTGCGCGGCCATCGTGACGAGCATGCGGCGCAGCTCGTTCTCGTCCTTGGGAGCCATCAGCACCATCCCGGGCAGGCAGCGGAGGTAGGCGATGTCGAAGACCCCGTGGTGGGTCGAGCCGTCCTCGCCGACCAGCCCCGCGCGGTCCAGCGCGAAGCGCACGGGCAGCCCCTGCACCGCGACGTCGTGCACGATCTGGTCGTACGCTCGTTGCAGGAACGTGGAGTAGATGGTCGCGAAGGGGCGGAGCCCCGCGGCCGCGACGCCGGCGGCGAAGCAGACCGCGTGCTGCTCGGCGATCCCGACGTCGTGGAAGCGGTCGGGGAACGTCGTCGCGAACTTCGTGAGGCCGGTGCCGTCGGTCATGGCGGCGGTGATGGCCATGATCCTGGGATCCTGCCGCGCCAGCTCGATCATGGCCTGGCCGTAGATCTCGGTGTAGGCGGGGCCGGACGTCTTCCGGGCGCTCGCTCCGGTCAGCTTGTCGAACGAGGAGACGCCGTGGAACTTGCGCGAATCCTCCTCGGCGGGGCCGTAGCCCTTCCCTTTCCGGGTCAGCGTATGGAGGAGGACCGGTCCCTTCACCTCCTTCACCTGGTTCAACACCGTGAGGAGCGTGGTCAGGTCGTGTCCGTCGATCGGGCCGAAGTACTTGAAGCCCAGCTCTTCGAAGAGCACGTTCGGCACGACCAGGTTCTTCATGCTCTCCTTGATCCGGCCCGCGAGCTTGCGCGCCGTGCCGCCCGCCGGGAGCTTGCCGAGGAGGTCCCAGAGGTCGGCTTCGAGGCGGCGGAAGATCGGCCCCGCCGTCAGGCGCGTCAGGTACTGCGAGATCGCCCCCACGTTCGGCGAGATCGACATCGAGTTGTCGTTCAGCACCACGAGAAGATCGGTGCCCGCCGCTCCCGCCTGGTTCATCCCCTCGTAGGCCAGCCCGCCGGTCAGCGCCCCGTCGCCCACCACCGCGACGACGCGGCGCTTCTCGTGCGCCAGGTCGCGCGCGCAGGCGAAGCCGAGCGCGGCGGAGATGGCGGTGGAGGCGTGCGCGGTGCCGAACGGGTCGTAGGGGCTCTCGACGCGGCGCGGAAAGCCCGAAAGGCCCCCCTCGCGGCGGATCGTGTCGAAGCGATCGTTCCGCCCGGTCAGGATCTTGTGGCCGTAGGCCTGGTGCCCCACGTCCCAGATCAGGATGTCCTCGGGGGTGTTGAAGACGTAGTGGAGCGCGATCGTCAGCTCCACGGTGCCGAGGCTGGGAGCCAGGTGGCCGCCGGTCTTGGAGACGACGGAGAGGATCCGCTCGCGGATTTCCGCGGCGAGCGCCGGGAGGGCCTCGGGTGGAAGGCGCTTCAGGTCGTCGGGGCTCGAGATCCCGGCCAGGTGATTCGTGGCGGCGTTCATGGATGCGCTGGCGGTGCTCACGGTCCTCCCGGGGGGCGATAGATGGCGAACGAGAACAGGACGCCGATCAAGGCGCCCACCAAGACTTCGATCGGCGTATGTCCCAGAAGCTCGCGCAGTCGCTCCGCGGGCGGTCCGGACAGCTGCAGATGCTCGTGCAGGATCCGGTTGAGCAGGGTCGCCTGACGGCCGGCAGCCCGCCGAAGCCCTGCGGCGTCGTACATCACGATGAGGCTGAAGTACAGGACGACGCCGAAGAGAACGGACCGAACGCCTTCGCGCAGCCCGACACAGGTGGTCAGGGCCATCACCGAAGCCGCGTGGCTGCTGGGCATGCCGCCGGTTTCCACGAACCGCCGCACATTGATTTTCCGCTCTTGCAGGAGGAAGGTCAACACCTTGCTGAGCTGCACGAGGAAGCCGCAGAGCAGCGCGTGCA
>DATJEJ010000069.1:0-12406 GCA_035496795.1 Candidatus Omnitrophota bacterium | reverse complement strand
CGGCATTACGCGGTGAGGAAAGCGCGCCCCGGGCGCGCGTTCGGTCCCGACACGCCGTGGCAGCGGGAGCTGGAATCATCCTTCATCTATGAAGAGACTCCCGATCAGCTCCGCGCCATCGAAGAGGTGAAGCGCGACATGGAGGCGCCGCGCCCCATGGACCGCCTGATCTGCGGCGACGTGGGCTACGGCAAGACCGAGGTGGCGATCCGCGCTGCCTTCAAAGCGATCCAGGAAGGCACGCAGGTGGCCGTGCTCGTGCCCACCACCGTGCTCGCGCAGCAGCACTTCACCACCTTCAGCGAGCGCTACGCGGACTATCCCGTGCGGGTCGACATGTTGAGCCGCTTTCGCTCGCCGAAGGAGCAGAAGGAGACGGTCGCCAAGATCGCCAGCGGCGAGGTGGATCTCGTGATCGGCACCCACCGCCTCCTCTCCAAGGACGTCGTCTTCAAGAACCTGGGTCTCGTCGTGATCGACGAGGAGCAGCGGTTCGGCGTCGCGCAGAAGGAGCGGATCCGCACCCTCGTCGAGACGGTGGACGTGCTCACCCTGACCGCCACGCCGATCCCGCGCACGCTGCACATGAGCCTTCTCGGCGCGCGGGACATGTCGGTCATGACCACGCCGCCGCGCGGCCGCTATCCGATCCGGACCGAGATCGTGGAGATGAGCCAGGACGTCGTGCGCGAGGCGCTGCTTCGCGAATCCGATCGCGGCGGACAGTCCTTCTTCGTGCACAACCGCGTGGAATCGATCGACCGGATCGCGCACTACGTGACCAGCGTCGTTCCCCAGGTGAAGGTGGTGGTCGCGCATGGGCAGATGAAGGACACCCAGCTGGAGAAGGTGATGGTGGAGTTCCTGGAGCGGCGCGCCGACGTGCTCGTCTCCACGATGATCATCGAATCGGGGCTCGACATCCCCACCGTGAACACGATGCTGGTGCACCGCGCCGACGCGCTGGGCCTGGCCCAGCTCTATCAGCTGCGCGGGCGGATCGGCCGCTCCCACCACCAGGCCTTCTGCCACCTGCTCGTCCCCGCGGGGAAGGTGCTGACCGAAGAGGCGGAGAAGCGCCTCCGCGTGATCGCCGAGCACGAAGAGCTGGGCGCGGGGCTCATGATCGCGATGCGCGACCTCGAGATCCGCGGCGCCGGGAACCTCCTCGGTCCCGAGCAGCACGGCCACATGCTCAGCGTCGGATTCGACCTCTACTGCCGCATGGTGGACGAGGTGGTGCACGAGCTGCAGGGCGAGCCGGTGGACCGCCGCCCCGAGCCCGAGGTTTCGAGCCCGCTTCCCGCCTTCGTGCCCGACGAGTACGTCGAGGACCGGGACGAGAAGCTGGACGTGTACCGCCGCATGGCCGCGCTCTCGACGCTGGAGGCCCTGGAAGCGCTTCGCGCCGAGCTCCGGGACCGCTTCGGGCCGGCGCCCGTGGAGGTGGAGCACCTGCTGGCCCTGAAGGGGCTTCGGATCCTGGGCAAGGAGGCCGGCGCGGACCGGCTCCGGATCGGCCGCGACCGCATCGAAATCGAGCTGCGCGAGCCGCTTCCCCGCGAGCGGATCATGGCGCTCGTCCCCCAGGTGCCGGTCCCCATCGAGTTCGCCTCGGGGGCCAGGACCCTGAGGATCCGCAAGCCCGGCGACCCCGTGCCCTTGGCGACAAAGGTGTTGCGGGCCCTGGCACCCGTTGATAGCGTTGCGCGCCTGCCTCTTCCGGCGGCCGGAAGATGAACTCCGGGGCGCCCTCCGGGGTACAGAGGGAGAGCAGCGCCACCGAGGAGACTCGCCGCCACACGTCCCTATGATTCCTGAGACCGAAAAATCCACGCCCCGGCGGTCGCTCGGGCCGAGCCGGACGGCTGCCGCGCGGGCCGCGGCCGCCCTCTTGGCCCTGATCGCCCTGGCCGTCGCGGCGCCGGGACCGGCCCGCGCGGCCGCCCCTCCGTCCGCCCGCGGTCCGATCGCGACGGTGGGAGACCGGACCGTGGACGCCCTCGACATCCAGAACGCGGCGCTGGTCCTGGGCCAGGACCCACTGCGCAAGTCGAACCCCGCCCTGTGGCGGCGCATGCTGCTCGACCGCTGCGTCGATCGCGAGCTGCTCGCCATGGAGGCCGAGAAGCGCGGGATCGGGCGCGACCCGGCGATCCGGCAGCGGATCGCGGAGCGGGAATACGCCGCGCTCTTCCAGGCGGTCTACCAGCGCGTCCTCGTGCCGACCCTCGAGGTCACGCCCGCCCAGATGGACAGCCTCCAGAAGACCGGGCTCTACCGGATGGTGGACCTCTACTACATCCTCCTCCGCGACGACGCCTCCCAGGGGAGGCGCAAGGAAGCGGAGACGATCGTGGCGCGCCTCCGGGCCGGCGGACGGTTCGATTCGGTCGCGGTCACGAAGAGCGGACACCCCTCGCGCGGAAACGGCGGGCATTTCGGCGCCGTCCTCGCGCGCGACCTCGATCCTTCGTCGTACGCGGCGTCCCGCACGGCGAAGCCGGGAGACATCCTCGGCCCCTATTCGGGCCCCTACGGACACGAGATCTACAAGGTGGGGGACTTTCAGACGCTCTCCCCCGATTCGATCCGCGCGATCGTGCGCGTCGAGCGCACGCGGAACGTGATCCGCGACTATCAGGCGCGGCTCCTGGCCCAGTACCACTTCCTGCTCGAGCCCGAGGTGGTGCGCCCGGTCCTCTTCGCGATGGCGAGCGAGACGCCCGAATCGCTCCTGGCCTCGATGGGGCCGAGCGGGACGCGACCCCGGATGGGCGCGCGCCCCGAGATCGGCGTGATCGCGCGCGTGGACGGGGATTCGCTGACGCTCCCCGACCTGCTGCGCGAGACGCATCCGGCGCCCGGCGCGAACGGCCGGATCCGCATCCGCGACGGCGACGCGCTGCGCGACCTGGCCTCCGATGCGCTCTTCCGGCGCCTTGTGGTGCGCGATGCCAAGGAGCGCGGCCTGGCCAGCGATCCGCGCGTGGCGCGCGAGCTGCGCCTGATCCGCGAGGGCACCGCCGTGACCGCCATGATCGCGGCCCAGGCCCCGGGCGATCCGGGAGCGCCGGAGCTGCGGGCCTGGTTCGAGGCGCATGCCGCGCGCTATCGGCGTCCCGCCGCGCGACGCGCCCGTGTGGCCGTGTTCGCCAGCCAGGACAGCGCCATGGCGGCGCTCCGCTCCTGGAACGGGGTCGGGATCTCCGACTCGTCGCTCCAGGCGCTTCGCTTCGAGGAGCAGCCGCGCGCGACCGAGTCGACGCTCTACCCGCAGCACGCCGCGACGCTGCCCTTTTTCGACGCCGATTCCGATCCGCTCGGCATCGCCGTGCGGCATCTCGATCCCGGCATGACGTCGCCGGTGGTGCGGACCGCGCAGGGTTACGCGATCGCGCACGTTCTGGCGCGCGAGCCCGCGCGCCCCATGACCCTGGACGAAGCGATCGACCGCGTGCGCCGCGATTGGCGCGAGGAGAAGGAAAACGAATGGGTGCTGAGCCAGTTGGAGCGCATGCGGGCGCAAACGCCGGTGCGGGTCGTTCCGTCCCGGCTGCAGGCGGTGAAGCTCTCGCCGGCCCCGGCGGCCACGGGAAGCCTGGGAGCCGTGGCCGGAAACGAGGGGAGCCGATGATCCGGCGCGCCCTGATCCCCGCGCTCGCCTTCGCCGCGCTCGCCGCGGCGGCGCTCACCGGCGGGCCGACGGGAGCCGCCGAGCGGATCGCCGCGATCGTGAACAAGTCGGTCATCCTCTCCTCGGACGTCGACGACCAGACGCAGCAGGCCGCGGCGCGCTTCAACGTGGATCCCTCCGACAGCGCGTCGATGAAGAAGCTTCGGAAAGAGGTCCTGGACCAACTGGTCGAGAAGCAGGTGATCCTGGCCGAGGCCACGCGCCTGGGTGTCGTCGTGCCCCCCAAGGACGTGAACGAGGCGGTGAGCCAGGAGATCGAGCAGCTCAAGGAGCGCCTCGGCGGGGATCAGGCGTTCCAGGCGGCGCTCACGCAGGAGAAGACGACCGAGGCCGCGCTCCGGAAGCGCTACGAGCCGGACGTGAAGGACCAGCTCGTCATCATGCGCACCGTCGGCCGCGAAGTGCAGAACAAGGTCACGGTGACCGACGCCGAGGTGCGCGCCTACTACCAGGCGAACCGCGACTCGATCGCGAAGAGGCCGGAGTCGCTCAAGCTGGCCCACATCCTCGTGGCGTTCGAGCCCGATACGCAGCAGGTGCGCCGCGCCCGCGTGCGCGCCGACAGCATCCGCAACGTGCTCGCCAAGCCCGGGAAGGCGGCCACGTTCGCCGACATGGCGGCGAAGCTCTCCGACGACCCGAGCGGCCGGCGCGGGGGCGATCTCGGCACCTTCGGCAAGGGGGACATGGTCCCCGAGTTCGAGGAGGTCGCGTTCGCCTTGAAGCCGATGGAGATCTCGAATCCGGTCCGGACGCGCTTCGGCTATCACGTGATCCAGGTGCTCGAGCACTTCCCCGCCACCGACAGCACCGAGGAGCGGGTGCACGCGCGCCACATCATGATCGCGACCAAGCCGTCGCCGGCCGACGAGGAGCGCGCCCGCACGCGCGCGCTCGCGCTTCGCGACTCCCTCACCCACGGCGCCGATTTCGCGACGCTGGCGCGCAAGTACTCGGCCGACGTGGCCACCAAGGACTCCTCGGGCTACCTGGGCGAGATTCCCGTACCCAGCCTGCCGCCCAACATGCGCGAGGTGCTGACGTCGCTGCGGGAGGGGGAGATCTCCACGCCCTTCAAGCGCGACGCCGGCTACCACATCTTCAAAGTGCTGGGCCGCAGTCCCGAGACGGAGTACAAGTACGAGGACATCAAGGACGACCTGAAGAAGGTCGTAACGAATCGGAAGCTCGAAGAGGCGTACCGGCGCTGGTACGATCGGATCAAGAAGACCGTCAACGTCGAGCTGAAGGAATAATCGTAGCTTCTTGGCGGGAGGGGGACCCAGGGAGGTGTCGGCGCGACGGCCCAGCCTGCTCGTAACCATGGGCGATCCGGCGGGGATCGGTCCCGAGATCGTCGTGCGCTCCCTGGCGCTGCCCGCCGTCAAGAAGAGCGCCCGCCTCGCGGTGGTGGGCGATCCCGAGGTGCTCGACCGCGCCGCCCGGAAGTCGGGCGTCCGCATCCGCTTCCGCCCCGTTTCCGCCGAGCGCTTCGATCCCTCCGAGGAGGGACCCGCCGGAATCCCCCTCATTGAGTCGAGCACAGAGGGATTCTCCGCGGTCGAGCCGCGGGTTCCCTCGGCCGCGTCGGGCCGCGCCGCGGCGCGAGCCATCGAGATCGCCGCGGGGCTGGTCCTGGCCGGTCGCGGCGACGGCGTCGTCACGGCACCGATCTCCAAGATCGCGCTCCACGCCGCGGGCTATCCCTATCCCGGACACACCGAGTTCCTCGGCGCCCTGGCCGGCGTCCCCGAGACCAAGATGCTCTTCGTCACCCGGGACTTCCGGATCCTCCTCGCGACCGTGCACCTTCCGCTCCGCGCGGTGCCCGATGCGATCGCCGTCGAGCCGCTCCGGCGCACGATCGAGTTCGCCGCGGCGGCGCTCCGGAATTTCCGCTGGGGCCGGAAGCGCTCCGTCTCGGTGCTCGGATTGAATCCGCACGCGGGGGAGAGCGGTCTCTTCGGCGACGAAGAGGAGCGCGTCATCCGCCCCGCGATCGCCGCGGCGCGCGCGAGCGGGATCGATGCCGAGGGTCCCTTTCCGGCCGACACCTTCTTCGGGCAGCACGCCGGCCGCGAGGACGTGGGGGTGGTCGTCGCCATGTACCACGATCAGGGCTTGATCGCGGCCAAGAGCGGCGGCATCGGCGGCGCCGCGAACGTGACGCTGGGTCTTCCCTTCGTGCGCAGCAGCGTGGACCACGGCACCGCGTTCGACCGCGCGTGGCGCGGCGGCGCCAGGGCGCCCGATCCCTCGGGGCTCGCGACGGCCGTTCGCGTCGGGGCCGATCTCGCGACGCGCGCCGGGCGGAAGCGGCTGGAGTGGACATGGCCCTGATCCGGCTGGACCACGTCTCCAAGACCTTCGGGGACCGCATCGCCCTGAGCGACGTCACCCTCTCGTTCGAGCCGGGCGAGTGGGTCTTCGTCCTGGGGCCGAGCGGCGCCGGCAAGTCGACCCTGCTCCGCATCCTCGCCATGGCCGAGAAGCCCTCGAGCGGGCGCGTCCACGTGGACCCGGGCGAGGTGCCCGGGCGCGGCGGGCGGGTCTCGAGCCGCAAGATGCGCCGCCTGGTCGGCGTGCTCGGCCAGGAGTTCCGGCTCCTTCAAGATCGAACGGTCCACGAGAACATCGCGCTCGCCTGCCAGATCTCCGGAATCTGGGACCGCACGGAGATCCGCGACCGCGTC
The DNA here is from genome assembly GCA_035496795.1 of Candidatus Omnitrophota bacterium. Lineage (GTDB taxonomy): Bacteria > Eisenbacteria > RBG-16-71-46 > SZUA-252 > SZUA-252 > DASQJL01. Next base: position 6,016 of record DATJEJ010000069.1, on the reverse strand, counting down.
AATCCGCTCCTCGACCAGATGGGCATCCGCGGCAAGGAGTCGCTCTTCCCGAGCGATCTCTCCGCGGGCGAAAAGCAGCGGGTCGCGCTGGCACGGGCGATGGCGCGCCACCCGCGCATCCTGATCGCCGACGAGCCGACCGGAAACCTCGATCCCGTCGCGGCGACGCAGATCTTCGGCCTCCTGCGCGAGATCAACGCGCGCGGCGCCCTCGTCCTGGTCGCGACGCACGCCGAGGACTGGGTGCGGCGCCACCCCGGGCGCGTGATCCGCCTGGAGCGCGGGATCCTCCGGTCGGACGCCCCCGAAGGCGATCCGTCCGCGACCGCGGAGGTGCTGCCCCGATGATGAACCGCGCGCGCTACGTCAGCCGGGAGCTGTGGCGGGGGATCGCGCAGCATCGCACGCTGCTCCTCACGAGCATCCTCTCGATGGCGTCGATCCTCCTCATCTTCCTCTTCTTCCTCATGATCATCCAGAGCGTGGCGGTCTACACCGACCAGCTCGAATCGCGCGAGGAGGTCTCGGTCTTCCTGAACGAGGGGCTCTCGACCTCCGACCTCGCGCAGGTGCAGGCCTCGCTGCAGGCCATTCCCGGCGTGGGGAGCCTCCGCTACATCAGCAAGGACGAGGCGTGGGCCGCCTTCCGCCAGGACGTGGCCGACGAGGCGCTGATCCAGGCGGTGGGCTCGAACCCGCTCCCCGCCTCGATCGTGATCCGCCCCGCGTCCGGCTTCCGGAGCGCCGAGGGGGTGCGCGCGATCGCGCGCGAGGCCGAGACGGTCCCCCACGTCGAGGACGTGCGCTATGCCGGCGAATGGGTGCTCCGGGCCCAGCAGGTGGTCGGCACGCTGAAACAGATCGGCGCGGTGATCGGGATCATCGTCGTGCTGGGCGTTCTATTCGTCGTGGGCGCCACGACCCGTCTCTCGGTGCAGGCCCGACTCGATTCGATCCACCTGGTCCGCTCGCTCGGCGGCGGGTTCCTCTTCAACGAAGCCCCCTATCTGCTCGAGGGATTCGTCCTCGCTTCGATCGCTTCGCTCCTGACGGTCCTGGTCGCGCGGTTCCTGAACGACTCGCTCGCCGAGGGGCTCTTCCGGCTGCAATTCCTCCCCAACTCGACCCTCGCGCTCTTCGTCGGGGTGAGCGGGCTTCTGGGACTCCTCGGGAGCTGGATCGCGGTCGTGACGCTTCCGAGGAAATGGCTGCTCTAGCCGCACTCGTTCTGTTTCTCGCCGCGGTCGCCGCGCCGGCACCCGCCGCGGCGCAATCCGCCGCGCCCGAAGTCCTCGCCCAGGCCGGTCCGGCGGCTCCCGACAGCTCGGCGCCCGACGCGAGCGGCGCCGAGATCGAGGCCCAGAAGAAGGAGCTGGAATCCCTCCGCCAGGAGCTGGAGAAGCGCCGCGTGATCTCCCAGCAGCTGAAGGGACGCGAGCGGAACATCCTGGGCGACCTGCGCGACACCGAGAAGAACCTCCAGCTCACGCTGCGCTACCTGGCCGCGCTGGAGCGCCGCCGTCGCGCGGTGGCGGGCGACCTGGGCGAGACGACCTCCGAGCTGGGGCGCACGGCGATCCAGCTGGAGGCGGATCGGCGGCGGCTGGCCTGGCGCCTCCGCGAGATCTACAAGCGCGGACGCAGCCGCGACATCGAGTACATCCTCTCGGCCCGCTCCTTTGGCGACCTGGTGACGCGGACCTATTACCTCGCGCGCGTGGCGCGCGAGGACCATCAGCAGCTCCTCCTCACGCAGGCGCGCCGGGTCGAGGTGCAGGACACCAAGACGCGGCTCGAGAGCAGGAAGCGCGAGCTGGACCGGCTGGCCTCCGAGACGGAGCGGGAGAAGCGGGCGCTGGCGCAGCTCACGGCGCAGCGTCGGAACCTGCTCCGGCAGGTCCGCTCCGACGCCAAGTCCAACGAGCAGGCCCAGGCCGAGATCAAGCGGGCGAGCAAGCGGATCCAGGGGCTGATCGACATGCTCGAAAAGCGGCGCCTGGCGGCCGAGCGCGGGGCTCCCGGAGAGATGCCCCTGTTCGGGGACTTCTCCAAGAACAAGGGGCGCCTGGCCTGGCCCGTGACCGGCAAGGTCGCGACCGGATTCGGGAACGTGACCAATCCGCGCTTCGGGACAACCACCTTCAACAGCGGCATCGACATCGCGGCCCCCTTCGGGACCCCGATCAAGGCCGTGGCCCAGGGGCGGATGGACTACGTCAACTGGCTGGAGGGGTTCGGCAAGTGTGCTATCCTCAACCACGGAGGAGGCTTCTACACTCTGTACGCGCACGCCTCCGAGATCAGCGTGCCGGTCGGCAAGGATGTTGCCGCCGGCGAAGTCATCGGCCGGGTCGGCGACACCGGCTCCACGATTGGAACGGCACTCCACTTCGAGATTCGCCGGGGGAAGCAGGCGCTGAACCCGATCGAGTGGCTCCGATAGCCGTTCACCCAATGAGCGACGACACCCTTCGCGGCCAGGACGAGGCGCTCGCCTTGATCCGCGCCGCTTGGAAGACGGGCCACGTCGGCCACGCCTACCTGTTCCACGGTCCGGCGGGGGTGGGGAAGACGCGCGCCTCGCTCGGGTTCGCGCGCGCGATGCTGTGCGAGCGGCCCCGGCCCGGCGGCGAGCCGTGCGATGCGTGTCCTTCCTGCCTTGCGGCGCTGGCGCTCCGCCATCCCGACCTCGAGCTCCTCGTTCCGCTCCCCACCTTCAAGACCGAGGGGCGCACCGAGCGGCAAGCCGACGAGGCGCGCTCCGAGGCGCGCGCCCGCATCCGCGAGCGCTACGCCCGGGAGCCCTGGTTCGCGCCGGTCTTCTCGCGGCCCGTCGTGCACTCGGTGGAGGATCTCGCGCGGGCGAAGGAGTTTCTGTCGCTGACGGCGCAGCGCGAGGGGGGCTGGAAGGTGCTCGTCGTGAAGGGGGCCGAAGCGATGACCGGACCCGCGGCGCATGCCTTCTTAAAGATCCTGGAAGAGCCGCAGCCGAATCGCCTGCTGATCCTGGGGGCGCGGCAGCGGCGCGCGCTCCTTCCGACGATCGCCTCGCGGTGCCTCCCCATCCGCTTCCGCCCGCTTCCGGTCGCGACGATCGTGGAAGCGCTGACCGCGGGGTACGGCATCGCCCCCGCGGCCGCGCGGCTCGCGGCGGCGACGTCGCAGGGAAGCCTGACCCGGGCGGTGGCGCCCTTCCTCCAGCCGATGGACGCGGCGGGGAAGGAAGCCCCCGACGCGGCCGACTTCGCCAGGCTGCGGGACGCGGCGATCGACCTGTTCGTGCGCCCGAAGACGAGCGCCGTCCTCGGACCGCTCCGCAAGGCGCGGCTCGAGCGCGACCGCGGCCGCTTCCTCACGGCGGTGGCGCTCGCGACGCACTACTACCGCGACGTGATCCGCGAACAGGTCGAGGGGCCCGGCACCGAGCCGGCCAACTTCGACCTGAAGCGCGAGGTCGCCGCGGACGCCCGCGCCCTGCCGCTCGGAACGCTCGCGGCGCGGGTACGAATTCTGGAGGAGATCGCCGCGGCGGTGCAGTCGAACGTCACCGCCGCCTATGCCGTCGCGTCGGCCCAGCAGCGCATGGGCCTGTTCGCGCGCGGATGACCGTCCACGAGGGCCCGCTCCGGCGGGCGTGAACCGATATGGAACGCACCGACATCGTCGAGACTCCCGCCGCGGCCGCGGTTCCCCCCGCTTCGCCGGCGCCGCCCGCTCCCGTCCTCGAGATCGTCTTCAAGGGGCGCCGCCGCGAGCACTACGCGAACATCCAGAGGCTCCCGCTCCGCGAGGGCGACTACGTCATCGTGCAGGCCGAGCGGGGCGAGGACCTGGGCCGCATTCACCATTCCAGCGAGTGGGTGTCGCAGGCGATCGCGTCCGAGGGGCTCAAGGCCGTGCTCCGCGCCGCCCGTCCCGAGGACCTGCAGCGGCTGGACGCGAACCGGGCGCGCGAGGAGCGCGCCTTCATCCAGTGCCGCGACCGGATCGCGCAGCGCGACCTGGAGATGAAGCTCGTGGATTGCGAGTTCCAGCTGGACGGGAACCGGGTCACCTTCTACTTCACCGCCGAGAAGCGTGTGGATTTCCGCGAGCTGGTGAAGGACCTGGCCTCCATCTTCCGCACGCGGATCGAGCTGCGTCAGATCGGCGTGCGCGACGAGGCGGGACGGATCGGCGGGGTGGGCACGTGCGGGCGCGAGCTCTGCTGCGCGACCTGGCTGCGCGAGTTCGAGCCGATCACGCTCAAGATGGCGAAGGACCAGGGGCTGTCGCCCAGTCCGTCCAAGATCTCGGGGGCGTGCGGCCGGCTCAAGTGCTGCCTCCGGTACGAGCTCGACTTCTACAAGGAATCGGCGCGCGAGTTTCCGAAGATCGGAAGCCGCCTCACGCTGGAGGACGCCGAGTGGGAGGTCGGACGCGTGGACATCTTCCACCGCACGCTCCATCTGCGCGACGACACGGGCAAGGAGACGACCATGCTCCTCACCGACGTTCCGAAGGGGACCAAGATCGCCGGACCGACGCGCGACCGCAGGAAGGGCTGCGACAAGACCCGCTGCGCCGCGCGCGGCGCCGCACCCGGCGACGGCGAGAGCGCGGGCGAGGGTGAATCACCGCGGCCGCCCGACACGCGCGGCCCCGACGCCCGCGGCGGCAATCAGGGACACCGTCCGCACGGGCCGCGCGGCGGGCATGGCCCGCATCATGGCGGTCCCCCGCAGGGCGGCCCGCGCCGCGGCCCCCGCCCCGGGCCGGAGCGCTGATGGCCAAGTACTACCTCACGACCGCGATCGACTACGTCAACGCGGCGCCCCACATCGGCACCGCCTACGAGAAGATCGCCGCCGACGCCATCGCCCGCTACAAGCGGCTGGCCGGCTTCGACACGCATTTCCTGATGGGGAACGACGAACACTCGACCAACGTCGAGAAGGCCGCGCGCGAGAAAGGGCTGGAGCCGCGCGAGTACTGCGACCGGATGGCCGAGGTGTTCCAGGCCGTCTGGAAGCGGCTGGACATCTCCTACGACGACTTCATCCGCACCACCGAGCCGCGCCACGTGCGCGGCGTCCAGGCGATGTTCGAGCGCTTCGCCGAGAGCGGCGACCTCTATAAAGGAAAGTACGAGGGCTTCTACTGCGTCTCGTGCGAGCGCTTCTATCCCGAGAAGGATCTCGAGGACGGCCTGTGCCCCGTGCATCGCACCCAGCCGCAGTGGCTGAGCGAGGAGAACTGGTTCTTCAAGCTCTCCGCCTACGGGCCGCGCCTCCTGGAGCACATCCGGACCCATCCGGAGTTCATCATCCCCGACATCCGGAAGAACGAGATCGTGAACGTGATCGAAGGCGGGCTGGAGGACATCTCCGTCTCGCGCTCCTCGACCCGGTGGGGCGTCCCCTTTCCGGACGATCCCTCGCAGATGGTCTACGTCTGGTTCGACGCGCTGATCAACTACGTGAGCGGCGTCGGCTATCCCGACCCCGACGGAGACTACGCGCGCTACTGGCCCGCCGACCTGCACGTGATCGGCAAGGACATCACGCGCTTCCACTGCATCATCTGGCCCGCGATGCTCCTGAGCGCCGGCGTGCCGCTGCCCAGGACGGTGCTGGGCCACGGGTGGGTGCACTTCCAGGGGCAGAAGCTCTCCAAGTCGCTCGGCAACATCGTCAACCCGCTGGACGTCGCGGACAAGTACGGCGCGGATCCGCTGCGCTACTACCTGCTCAAGGAAGTGCCGCTCTCCCGCGACGGCGACTTCACGTGGGATCTCTTCATCGACCGCTACAACGCCGACCTCGCGAACGACTGGGGAAACCTCTTCACGCGCACGGTTTCGATGATCCATCGCTACCGGGGCGGCATCCTGGCCCGCACCGAGCCGATCGACGGGCTGGACGGCCTCATCGCCGAGGCGTTCCGCGACTACCGCGCCGGGTTCGACGCCTTCGCCATCGAGCGGGGGATCGAGGCCGCGTGGACGATCGTGCGGCGCGCCAACCGTCTCGTGGAG
>DATJEJ010000068.1:0-3161 GCA_035496795.1 Candidatus Omnitrophota bacterium | reverse complement strand
GCTCACCGCTCCGGCGCCCTACGAGGCGCTGTCGCGCAGCATCTTCCATCTCGTGTCCGTGGACGTCGCCGGGGATTCGCTCACGCTGCGCGCGATCCAGGAGGACGGGACCGTCTTCGACATGATGACGCTGCGGAAAGGTACGGCCACGCACGCGGAGGATCCGCCCGCGGACCCGTCCGTTCCGGCACCCCGGTTCGCGATCCAGAGGGCGCGCCCCAATCCTGCATCCGGACCCGCCGATCTCCGCTTCACGCTGGCCGGTCCATCGGCTGCCTCGCTCCGGATCCTGGATGCGGCGGGCCGGCGCGTTCGCGCGGTCGAGCTGGGTGTGCTGGGCGCCGGCGAGCACGCGTGGCGCTGGGACGGACGCGACGATCGGGGCCGTTCGGTCGCTTCGGGGAGCTATTTCGTCGAGGTGCGCGTGGGCGCCCGGCGTGCCCGCACGCCGCTCACGATCGTGCGGTGAGCCGGATCCCGTTCCGGGAGGGATCGCGCACCAGGTAGTCCGACGCGATCGTCTCGACGTCGATGCCCGCGTCGCGCAGGCGCGCCACGGTCTCCTCCCGCTGGGCGGCGGTCGCGTGCTCGACCGCGAACCAGCGGAGCCCGGCCGATCCCGGCGGTGGCGGGGACGCGCCCTTCCCGGCCCACGTATTCAGCCCCACGTGATGATGGTATCCGCCCGCGGAGACGAAGAGCGCCTCGGCGCCGTAGCGCGTCGCGAGGTCGAATCCCAGCACGTCGACATAGAAGCGCTCCGCCGCTTCGAGATCGGCTACGTGGAGATGAACGTGGCCGACGGTGGTCGCCGCCGGCGCCGGCGGGAGCGATTCCGGCGTGACGCTTCGAAGATCTCCGCGCGCCGCCGGCGACTCGTCGAGCAGTTCCTGGAGATCCAGCGCGTCGATCGTCATGGCGACCGATCCGTCGCCGGCGCGCGGCCACTCCTCGCGCGGGCGGTCGCGGTAGATCTCGATGCCGTTTCCGTCCGGATCGGACAGGTAGAGGGCCTCGCTCACGCCGTGATCCGAAGCGCCGCCGAGCGGCGCGCCCGAGGCGGCCAGCCGGACGAGCGCCGTCGCGAGGTCCGAGCGGCCCGGAAGGAGCACCGCGAAGTGATAGAGGCCGGTGGTGCGCGGTGCGCGCCGCGCGCCACGGACCTCTTCCAGGCCGAGCAGGTCGCGACCCCCCGCGCCCAGCCGCGCGGTCTCGCCCTCGCGGGCGTGGACCTGAAAGCCCAGGGCGCGCTCGTAGAAGCGGACCGAGCGGTCCAGGTCGGATACCGCAAGGTCCACGGCGCCGATCGATGTCCTGGGGTCCAAACGGGTCCTGGTCGCTTCCATCCGTTCCTCCTGGTGCGAGTCCCCGGCCGCCCCGGGCCGTGGTATAAGGGGCGGCGGACGAGGGTATCGCTCGACGGTTGCTCGGATGCTTCGAGCCTCCGGCGGGATTCCCACCAGGAGGGAGGACCATGAGCGCCCAGGCCACACCCCCGCCCGCCCGAGCGGGCCACGCGGACGCGCTACTCCGCCGCCAGATCGGACTCTACGCCGCCACGGCGGTGACCGTCGGCAGCATCGTCGGTTCGGGGATCTTCCGCTCCCCGCACTCGGTCGCGCAGGAGCTCCACTCCGTCCCCATCATGCTCTTCGCCTGGATTCTCGGCGGCGTGCTCTCGATGTGCGGGTCGCTCGTGCTGGCCGAGCTGGCGGTGGCGCACCCCCGCACCGGGGGACTCTACGTCTTCATCCGCGAAGCCTTCGGCGACCGCCTGGGCTTCGTCTTCGGCTGGGCCTCCCTCTCGGTCATCAAGCCGACCGTCATCGCCTCGATCACGACGGTCTTCGCCATCTACTTTTGCCACGCGCTCGGACTCTCGGACGCGGCCCGTCTTCCCGTGGGGCTCGCCGCGATCTTCATCCTCACGCTGATCAACTGGCTCGGCGTGAAACAGGGGGCGGGCACCCAGACGCTGCTCACCACGCTCAAGGTGATCGGAATCCTGGGACTCTGCGCCGCCGCGTTCTTCCTGCCGCACGGCGGCCCCGCCGCCGGAGAGGCGGCCACGGCCGCGGCGACGCACCCCGTGCCGCACCCGCTCCTGATCGCCCTCGCGATCTCCATGATTCCGATCTTCTTCGCCTACGACGGCTGGACCGACTCGACCTACGTGGCCGGAGAGATCAAGAACCCCCGACGCGCGATGCCGATCGCGATCCTGCTCGGAACGATGATCGTGATCGCCGTCTACGTCATCACCAACCTCGCCTACTTTCACGTGCTCTTGCCCGCCGAGGTGGCCCACTACGAGGCGGTGGCCAGCGAAGCGATCCGGCGCATCCTGGGCGAGGGCGGCAGCCGCGCGCTCGCCGTGCTGGTCGCGGTCTCCACGTTCGGCACGATCTCCGCGTCGGTGCTGACGGGCCCGCGCGTCACCCTCGCGATGGCCGCCGACGGGCTCTTCTGGCGGCGCGCGGCGCACGTCTCGCAGCGCGGGACGCCCGACTTCGCGCTCTGGCTCCAGGCCCTCCTCTCGGGAATCTGGCTCTGGTGCGCGAACGGGTTCGAGGACGTCTCGGGATGGTTCGTCACCACGTCCTGGCTCTTCTACGGGCTCACGACCGCCGCGCTCTTCGTGCGCCGGAGGCAGGGAACCGCGGCCGGCCGGGACGCCGAGGCCGGAGACGGGACGGGATACCGCACCCCGCTCTATCCGGTGACTCCGATCCTCTTCATCCTGGTCACCCTCGCGATCATCGCGAGCGACCTGGTGTCGAGCGGATGGCGTTCGGCGGCGGGCGTGGCGATCGCCGCGACGGGGTTTCCGCTCTACGCGCTGATGAGCCGGCGGCGCTGACGCCGCAGCGGGCCATGCCGCCCGGTCGTCGCACCCTCGACTACAGCGAGCGCAGCCTGCGCGACGCCAGGCCCAGGATCCCCGTCAGCCCGCCGCAGATTCCCGTGATCGCGTACATCTGCGGCGCCGTGATCCGGTCCAGCACCGCCCCGGCGATCGCGACCGAGATCGCGGTCACCCCGAACACGGTGAAGTTGACCAGTGAGAAGACGCGTCCCATGCGCGCGGGCGGGACGATGCGCTGGAGGATCACCGCGCGCGGCACCGTGATGAAGGGGATCACGATGGAGTGGAGGAGCAG
>DATJEJ010000067.1:0-7004 GCA_035496795.1 Candidatus Omnitrophota bacterium | reverse complement strand
GCTCGGCGGAGCGGGGGATGCTGTCGGCGGGCGGCGGCGCGATCGTCTGGGTCACGCCGGTCAGGCGCCCGGTGGAGGAGCATCCGGCCGCCAGCGCGAGTGCCGCCGCCAGGAAGATGCCCGACCGTCGAATCCAGGCGCCTCCGGTTCGGGGAGGCGTCGCGTCGCTCATCCGTGCCGGACCCGCGTCACGACCCAGTCGTGCCCGCTCCGCCGCAGGTCGACCCGCACCGGCCGCGCGCCGCTTCCGGCCACTTCCAGGCGCAGCGAGATCTCGTCGGTCCCGCGGCCCAGCCGGCTCAGACTGATGCGCGGGTCGCGCGCGAGGACATCGACCGGCACCGATCCGCCGCCGCCGCGCTCCTCGACCTCGTAGCCGCGCGCGGAGGTCAAACCCAGGTCCAACGCGAGATCGTGGAACACGAGGTAGCCGTCCTTGACGTGGAAGAAGTCGAGCGGCGCCACCCGCGCGAACCAGAACCGGGCGATCTTGTCGCGCCGGGCGATGAGCGTCCGCTGGATGTACTCCCGGGCGCGGGGATCCTCGTAGCCCGCGGCATCCACCGCGGCCGCGATCTGGGCGTTGGAGAAGGAGGCCACGATCTTGGCGCCCCAGTAGGCGTCGGCGAGCGTCATGCGGCGGAACGGCTCCATGTACTGGAGGGGCGCCCAGTCGGCGGGATCGAATTCCACCGCCTCGAAGTTGCCGACCGAGGGGATTCCGCTGTCCTGGCGCGCGCGGCGCCACGGATCGGTCGAGAATCCCAGCGTGACGAACCGCTGGAGGACGCGGCCGGTGTCGAAGCGCTGCTCGTAGCCGTACTTGAGCGGCTTGGCGCCCTCGGCCGCCGCGCCCAGCGAACCGTTCACGTCGAGGAGGTAGTGGGTGACGTGGCCGTTCGCGCTGTCGGGTCCGAACGTGTCCAGGGACTGGTCGTCCTTCACGTCCCAGTTGTTGACCCAGGAGTAGACGACGAAGAGACCGCGCAGATCGCGCCGCTCCTTGTGGCGGAACCGGTCGTTGGGGTCGTCCTGGCGGATGCCCCGGAAGCTGAACGGCCCGATCGGCGTGCCCGGCAGGAAGAAGCTCGCGCTGGCGTAGTAGCGCCCGTCCCCGGTTCGCGCCCCGCGCTGGAGCAGCGCTTCGAGGTCGGCGTCTCGGAACGGCTTCTTCCCGTCCTTGCCGCTCACCAGGTCGGGGTCGATCGACAGCTCGTCCCGGTGGAACGTGAACGCCTCGTCGTGCGAGATGTTGTACCCGGCGGCCCAGACGAGGCGGCTCGAGACGACGCCGGCGCCCGAGGAGATCTGCGGGAAGCCGACGCGATCCAGCTTCACGACCCACCGCTTGCCGGCCGCGTCCTTCATGTTGAAGCCGGGATTGAAGCCGTGCGTCTTGACGCTCTTGATCGTGTAGGGAGGCGTCGGGCGCACCGGTCCGAAGGGCCCTTCCCGGATCGCGTCCGTCGAGAGCGCCCGAACGTGGTTGCGATTGGTGAACCAGCTGGAGTTGGCGACCTCGTCGTAGGCGTTGACGTTGGGGGCGTCGGGCACCCGGCGCACGCCGAGCGGCCTCATCAGCCAGATGATCTTGTCGGGGATGTCGAACAGATGGGAGATCGGCTCCACGAACGACTCCCGGACCAGGTGGCCCGCATGGCTGGGGTTCGACACGTGCGGCTGGGGAACCGGCTGGCCGTCGTGGTCCACCCACGTGCTCTCCTTGACCGGCTGATGCTCCAGCCGCTCTTCCGCTTCGTGCCTGCCATCCGCCGCGAGGGCGCGCGCGCTCACCGAGGCGGACAGGGCCACGCCGATCACCGCCGCGAGCAGAGGAAGGATCGCGCGCCGCGTCTCGATGTTCCGGATCGTCGGGCGCATCAGAAGGGTGCCTCCAGGTTCAGGTCGATGTCGAATCCCTGATTCCCCTTCGCCAGCTCGAGGCGGGCGGTCTGGGTGTCGGTGATGCGATAGCGGAAGCCGCCGCCGTAGGCCTCGTGCATCGAGGCCCAGCGGAGCGCTCCGGTGCTCGGCGCGACCGCGGCGCGCTGCGCGAGAGCGAACGCCCAGAGCTTGGACCAGATCAGCCACCGGTATTCGGCCTGCACGATGACGAGACGCTTGTCCCGAAACCGGTCGCCCGAGTACCCGGAGAAGCGGTCGTCCCCGTTCGAGTAGGGGAGCCGGTAGAAGGGGATCGGGCCGGAGCCGCTCGCGGGATTCACGCCGTCGAGGACCGCGCGGCCGGCCAGGATCCGCCGGTCCGCGAAGACCGGCAGGTAGCCCCGCCCCTCGATGCGGTAGGCCTCATACGTCAGGTCGTTCGCGTCGGCGTCCATGACGTGGCGCGCCTCGCCGAAGATCTGGACCCCGCGCGCGGGATCGTACGGCTCGTTCAGCGAAGCCCATCCCGCGCCGGCGCCGGCATACCAGACGCGCGACCCGCGGGTGAGGTAGGGGACCTCGGCGGGCGTGAAGACTTCGATGCTCCGCGGCGAGTCGTTGTACCCGGGCCCGATGTCGATGTCCGAGAGGCCGACGAAGGCCCGCGCATGGAGCCTTGGCTTCTGGGTCACCAGCACGGAGCCCGCGAATTCGTCCTCCCGCTCGAGAAAGATGGTCCGGGTCGTTCCAGCATCGTTTCCGATTCCGTAGAAGCGGCGGTTCGGACGATGGCGATACATGCCGAAGAGCGAAGCGCCGAGAGGGCGGTTCTCGCCGAAGAGGAAGGTGGCGCGCGCGCGACGCGTGTCCTTGGTGCTCCAGATGAGGTCGGAGCGGGCCACGTTGTGGGGCCCGCCGAGCGCCGACTTCAGGGACAGGCCGAGGCCGAGACCTTCGTTGCTCGAGATGGACGCCTGCGGAGCGGCGTGGAACCCGTGCGGCGGCTGGTGCGGCGCGTTGAGCTCATCGACGGGGAGATGCTTCTCCGCCAGGTCGGCGGCGCCCTCCAGTCCCCAGCCCATCAGGCGGAAGGGAAAGAAGGCCACGCGGAACGGCGTGCGGAGCACCGTCTCCCAGGTACGCTCGTGGTCGGGTTCGGCGACGCGCGGACCGGGGTCCTCGGGAGCGCCCGAGGGCTCCGGGACCGGTGCGACCCACGTCGAATCGCCGAATCGATCCTCGGCGCGTGACGGGGAGGCCCCGAACGTGAGGATCGCCGCGAGGATGACGACGAAAGCGGGCATGACGAGGGAGCGCTGATTCGTTCTGGTCGGCACAGGGCCTCCGGGTGCGGAGAGAACTGATGCGGCTCGTGCGAGCCGTGCCCTTATCAAGGCACGTGCCGAAGCGGCTTCCACCTTGGACGCTAGCAGTTACGCACCTGAAAGGAAAACAATCGTTGTCAGATCTTCCCTGATGGCAGGAGCCGTGCTCGTAATTTACAAGGCTCGGCCGAGTGTCGTGAGATCGTTGGCCCGACCTGTGCTTGGGCTTTTGCCATCTCACCACACCCGGCGCCACGCGCCGGGGATACCGGTGACCCCGCGCCGCGAACAGGAGGTATTCCATCGCATCCCGCCTCACGATGGCCCTGACCCGCCGTCTCGGACTCGAGCCGGAGGAGCAGCGGACGTTCTACCTGATGGGCCTCCTGGTGGCGGCGCTTCTCTGCGCCTACACGCTGGCCAAGGTGGTGCGCGACGCGCTCTTCCTCGCAAACTTCGGAGCCCTGGCGCTTCCGTATGCCTACGTAGGTGTGGCGGTGGCTTCGGCCGCTTTCATCTGGATGGAGGGTCGCCTCACGCGGCGCTATCCGCGGCTCGACCTGACGCGGTTCAACCAGCGCCTGGCGATCGCCTTCGGCGTCGCGGCGGCCGTCATCTACCCGCTCGCGCGGACCTGGACCACGGCGGCGTTCTACCTCTGGACCGGGAGCCAGGCGATGCTCCTGATCCCCCACTTCTGGGTGCTGGCTCTCGACGTCTGGGATTCCCATCGCGCCCGGCGCCTCTTTCCGATCCTGAGCGGCTGCGGTCTCATCGGCGGGCTCGTGGGAGGAGGGATCGCGGGCTGGATGACGCCGATCTTCAAGCGCGTCGGACTCATCTGGATCGTCGCCGGTCTCTTCGTGGTCGTTCATGGGCTGACGCTGGTTCTCCAGAGGCACCGCGGAAAGCGGAGCAGCCCGCTCGAGTTCGCGTCGACGCTCTCCCGCTGGGAGATCCTGCGCCGCTCCGGCTATCTCCGCCTTCTCGCGACCGCGCTCGCCCTCGCGGTGATCGTGGGCACGCTGATCGATTTCCAGTTCAAGTTCTACATCCAGCGGATCTATCCCGATCCGCACGCGCTGACCCAGTTCCTTGGCCGCTTCCAGGTCGCGCTCAACGCGCTCGCCCTGCTCGTTCAGTTCGGCGCGGTGGGCTGGGTGTTCCACCGCCTGGGCCTCGCCAACGCCAGCCTTCTCCAGCCGACCTCGGTCATGGTCTTCGCCGGGTGGGTCGCCGCGACCGGAGGGTGGTGGGCCATCGTGGCGATGCGCTGGGTGCAGGGGGTCGTGCTGCAGACGCTGGGGAAATCCACGTCGGAGATCTACTACATGGCGGTTCGCCCGCCGGAGCGAAGGCGCATCAAGCCGGCCGTGGACACCCTGGTCGAGCGGTGGTCCGACGCGGTCGTGGGCGTGCTCCTGATCGCGCTCCTCAAGGCGGTCGGGATCGCGATTCCCGTCCTGATCGGAACGACGCTCGCCATCGCCGTGATCTGGCTGGTGGTCCTCTTCTTCCTGAACCGGCAGTACGGGCGCGCGTTCCAGGAAGCGCTGAGCCGCCGCTGGGTCGAGCCGGAGCTGGCTCCGGAATCGATGCAGACGCCCGCGGCCGAACAGGCGCTGCTCACGGCGCTGCGCTCCGGGAACGAGCCGCAGATGATCACCGCGCTCCGCCTGGCCGAAGCGTCGCGGAACCGGGCCGTCGCCGCCGGCGTTCGCGGCGCCATCGAGCACCGCTCGCCCGCGGTCCGGGCGGCGGCCGTCCGCGCGGCGGAAGCGCTCCGGATGCGCGCGGCCGCTCCGCTCATCGAGCCGCTCGAGCGCGATCCGGACGAAGCGGTGGCGGGCGCGGCGCTCCGCTTCGGACTTGCGATGAGCCGGAATTCCGTCGCGTACGCGCGGGCGCGGCTGGAGGGTGAGGACCCGCTCCTCTGCCAACGCACGGTCGAGGCGCTGTTCGAGAGGCCGCACGCCGCGCCCGGCGCGCTCACGATCGCGTGGATCGACCGCCGGATCGAGAAGGGGGACACCGAAAACCTCATCCTGGCCGCGCGCGCGGTCGGGGCCACTCCGGGAAGCGCGGCGCGGTCCCGACTGCCGGCGCTCCTGGCCGACCCCGACGTGGAAGTCAAGCGGGCGGCGCTCCTCGCGGCCGCGCGCCGCCCCACCGCGGCGCTCCTCGACCCGATCCTCCCGCTCCTCTTCGTGCCGGATGTCGGCGGCGAGGCGCGCGCGGCGCTGGCCGCGATCGGAGACCCCGCCGTGCCGAGCCTGATGCGCTTCCTGACCAGCGATCACAGCGCGCGCGCCCGCGCCATCGCGGTGCGCACGCTGGCGGAGCTGGGGAGCTCGCGCGCCGTGAAGGCGCTGCTCGACCTGACGCGCAGCAGCGATCCCAACGAACGCACGCTGGGCCTGCGCAGCCTGAGCCGCGTGCGGGTGAGCACGGGGCGCCCGGTCCTTCCGCGCGCGCTCGTCCATCGGCTCTTCCTGCGCGAGCTGCGGAGCTACCGCTCGTCGATCGAGCCGGCCGTCGAGCTGGAGCACGCGGCGGATCCGGAGATCCGGCTCCTGGCCGAGAGCTGGGTCGAGTATGGGGAGGGCGCGCTCGAGCGCGCGATGCGCGCGCTGGCCTGCTGGTACGATCCCCAACCCGTGTCGGGGGCTTTCGAGCGGCTCAAGTCCCAGGATTACGAGAAGGTGGCCCCGGCCCTGGAGTACCTGGTGCACGTGCTGCCCCGCCCCGTGTTCCGGCCGCTTCGCGAGATCTTCGACGCCCGCATGGTCCGGGAGCGCACGCGCGGCGAAGACGGTCCGACCCACCTCCCCGACTGGATCCGGGCGGCGTGGGAGACGGGCGACGCGTGGATGCGGGCTTGCGCCGTGCGCGCGTCGTGGGTGGTCATCGAGGCCGATCGAACGTGGTTTACAGGCGGCGAGTCCAGCGCCATGGTGGATGCGGAGCTGGCGGCACGCTTCCCCGATCCCGGGGTGGGACCGGCGGCGCGTGTCGCGGGAGGAGCGGCCTCGTGCTGACGCCGGTGGAACGCGTGCTGATCTTGAAGGGGGCGGATCTCCTGCGCGGGGTGGGGCCGCGGCATCTCCTGGGCCTGGCCAACGTCTCGCGCGAGGTGCCCATCTACGCGGGGGACACCATCTATCTCGAGACCGACCCCGCGGACGCCCTCTACATCGTCGTCGAGGGGCGCGTGCGGATCTCCACGGACGGTCGCGCCACGTCGGAGGTGGGACCCGGCGAGGCGTTCGGGACCTGGTCCTTGATCGACGACTCCGAGCGCGGCCAGCGGGCCGAGTGCATCGAGGACGGCCTCGCGCTCTCGCTCTCGCGCGAGGAGTTCTACGACGTCGCGTCCGCCGACCTGGCGATCCTTCAGGAACTGGTGCGCGTGCTGGCCAAGCGCCTTCGCGAGCTGGCGGCCACCGCGCCGCCGGAGGAGGCCCGCGTCGAGGGAGAAGGGATCGAGAAGACCGAGGCGCAGGTGGAGGCGGCGCGTCCCACCGAGAGCCCCGCCGAAGCGGTAGGGCCGTCTTCGTCGCCGGGCTCGTCGCTCGCGGCGGCCGCTGCCGGAAAAGCGGCGACGTCGGACACGCCCCTCACGGCGCCCAACCTGCCGGGCCCGACGGATGGTACGGCGGCCCTCGACCCGGTGATCGCGCCGGAGCCGATCGTGCCTCCTACCGAAAGCGTCGAAACGGAAGAATAGGTCGAAACGGAAGAATAGTGTGCGGAGGTCGTCTCGAAGGGAGGCCGAGCGCACTGCGGTTTGGCGGG
>DATJEJ010000066.1:0-4341 GCA_035496795.1 Candidatus Omnitrophota bacterium | reverse complement strand
GACCGAGATCGCGGTCACCCCGAACACGGTGAAGTTGACCAGTGAGAAGACGCGTCCCATGCGCGCGGGCGGGACGATGCGCTGGAGGATCACCGCGCGCGGCACCGTGATGAAGGGGATCACGATGGAGTGGAGGAGCAGGGCGACGTACAGGAACGCGAGCGAGCGGCAGAAGTAGAGCGGCACGTACGTGAATCCGTCGAGCGCGATCGCCCACAGGAGGATCCATCCCTGGCGCGCCGGACCCAGCACCCGCCCCACGAGCAGGCTCCCGAGGATCATCCCCACGCCGTAGGCCGATTCCGCGATGGCGAAGGCCTTGGCGTCCAGGTGCAGCGTGTCCTTGACGAGCACCGCGGTCATCAGGCCGGGTCCCATGATGAACAGATTGTCGAGCGCGGTGAGCAGGAGGAGCACGACCAGCGTGCGGTCGGCGAGAACCCAGCGCATCCCGTCCAGGAAGTCGCGCGCGAGTCCCGGGAGGGGGGCGTCGCCGCGGTGCGCGCGGCCCGCGCCGCCCAGGAGCGCCAGGAACCCGAACGACGCTCCGAAGAGGATCGCGCAGAAGGGAAACGCCGAGCGAACGCCGGCCGCGGCGATCACGGCGCCCGCGGCCAGCGGCCCCGCGAGCCATGCCGCCTGCTGCGAGAGCTGCACCCAGGCGTTGGCGCGCGGAAGCCGCGAGGCGGGCACCAGCTCGGGCAGCAGCGAATCGCGCGCCGGGTTGAAGAGCACCGATGCGGTGGCCATGCCGAAGGCGACGGCGGCGAGCCCCACCGCGTTCAGCCGTCCCTGGAGCAGCAGAACGCTTGCGATCACGAGGAGCACCGCGCGGGCCAGATCGGCGCCGGCGAGCACGCGACGGCGATTCCACCGGTCGATCAGGAACCCCGCCGCGATGCCGAAGAGCAGCGAGGGAAGATACGCCATCGCCGCCGCCAGGCCCGTCAGGGTCTTCGAGCCGGTGATGTCGAGGACGAGCCAGATGAAGGCGACCTGGAAGATCGAGTCGCCGAGCTGCGAGAGGAACTGCGCGGCCCAGAGAAACGCGAACGGGGAGGACCCGGTGCGGGTCCTCCCCGATGTCACGGACGCCTTCACGCCTTCGCGCGAGGCGCGCGCCTAGGCCGGCTGGAGATTCGGATTCGGCCGGAATTCGGGGGCGTTGTGCGAGAAGTCCCACATGAAGGGAACTTCGGGGACGCCCAGCGCGCGCGCGTACGCGTAGAGCTGGCCGCGGTGATGCAGGTGTTCGTCGAAGATGATCTGGATGCAGAGCCATCCCCACGGATTGAAGCCCCAGGGGGTCTCGACGTTCGCCGTCGCCTGCGACTCGGTCATCGATTTGACCGCGGCGTCCGCCTCGCTCCACGCCGAGCGCATCGCGGCGATCATCGCGTCCTTGGTGGTGATCGCGGCGACCTTCGCCGGCTCGAGCTCCTCGAAGTTCGTGATCTTCCCCTGGATCGCCCCCGTCGAGCACCCGCGCATGGTCTCGGCCATGTGCACGACCAGCTCCTTGGGGGTGCGCATGTTCGGGATCGGGTGGGCGTCGATCTTGTCGGCCGGGATTGCGTCGATGACCCGAAGCGTGATGCCGTTGACGAGGCGGAGTTCTTCCCAGAGGGTGCGGGTATAGGCGAGGTTCATCGCGACTCCTGTTCTTCCGGCGAGAGAAGCGGCGGGCGCCCGCGAAGGCGCCCGCCGTCACAACGAGAGGTCAGTTCGCCGCGGCGACCACGTCCTTGTTGTTGATGTCGAACGTGATCATGAAGCCGTTCGTGCCCTTGTACTCGAACGCCTTGTCCCCGAGACGGTAGGCCTCCACTTCATTCGGCATGAGGACGAAGCCGTTGTTCCGCTTGGTCCCCCAGTACTTGAGGTTGTTGATCGTGATCGGCTGCTCGCTGTTGCCGGGGTAGCGCTTGAGCGTGACCTCGGCCGCCTTGCCGCCGGCCAGCTTGGCCGTGGCGACGTCCTTGGTGTAGTTCCACTCCATGGGAGCGTCTTCCGCCACCGTGAACGACTTCCACTTCACGGGGTAGACGTGGCCCATGACCGCCTTGATGCCCTCGCGCTGCTCGGGCGTCACCGACGGGTCGAACGTCAACACCGCCCAGTTCATCTCGCCCGTGCTGAACTCGCCGCCCAGGTCTCCCGCCACCCAGAACTTGGCGCCGTCGAGCTTGGTGCCGGCGTAGCTGCCCTTGTTCACGCGGAAGGCGTTGTTGAACTTGCAGAAGTGCTCCATGGAATGCGCGTCGCCGTTCATGACCATGTGCTCCGACGGCTTGGAGTTGAAGTAGCACTGGCAGAACATCGGGCAGGAGCAGGCTTCGATGATCGTGGCGTTCATCGCCCAGTTCATGTTCGTCGGCGTGGTGCGGCTGGCGTCGGCGCCGAGAAGGACGACGCCGCAGAGAAGCAGCAATCCGATCGCGAGATGCGGCACGAGACGATACCGGGAGCGCATGGGACCTCCTTCTAACGATGAAGTGGGGATGGTAACGCGGGGTGGAGCGGCGTTGCGCCGTCCGTTTGCCCAGATAGGTAATACTACTTTGGTATACCTCTTGGGAAGGGGGTACCTGCAGGGAGCCCGCCGGGTCGCCAGGGCTGCCGCTAGCGGTCCAGGAGGCGCCGGAGCGCCGGCGCGGGGATGCGCCGGGCCACCGCCTCGACGTCGCGACGGCCCCCGTACAGCTCGATCACCAGGGTCTCGACCGAGCCCGCGCGGGCAGGCGCCCTCCGAGGACGCGCCGTGAGAGAGCCCGAGCCGGCGGCGGCCCGGAACGCCCGTTCCGTGGACGGATCGGCGATCACGATCCGGATGATGGTGAGCGCGACCGCCGCCTGACCGGGGCCCGCCGGAAGGGCCAGGCGCCCGCCCTGGGCTTCATCCATCCCGGCCGTCGTGGCTTCCAGGGCCGCCGCGCCCGCGATGGGGAAGACCCGGAGGGTCCCGGTCTCGCTGGCCAGGCCCGAAGGGGGGCTCACCTCGGAGTTGGCGAACACCCGCTGCTCCAGCTCCGGCGGGGCGTCGCCACGGTCGGGATCGGGAGGCTCGAATGCCCGCTCGGCCCGCGCCGCGACGGGAGCCTCCCACCGCCCCGCCGGCTCCCGCCAGGCGGCCGTCCGCTCCGTCTCGCTCGTCACCGACTCCTCGTCCAGCTCGTACCCGCGCGGCTCCGGAACCATCGCGAGCGCGCGCCGGACGGCGACGAGGACGCGTGCGCGCTCTCGGGCCGGGACCTCGCGCGCGGGCGCACTGCCCCAGGAATACTGCACGCAGGCGCAGGGGTCCACGAGACCGATGCCGACCGCGAGCGCCACGAGTGCGGCGAACGCCTCCCGCTTCATCCTTCGAGGATACGCTCCAGCGCCTCGCGCATCCACGCGCCCGGCGTGAGCAGGCTGGTCACGATCAGGTCGTCGCGCGAAAGATCGTAGAAATGGGCCGGATGCACGTAGACGTCGCGCTCGGCGAGGGCCCACTCCGCGAGGTCTTCGCCGGGGCGCGGCCCGCCGCGGTCGTGGCGGACGCGCAGCACGGCCGAGAGGCCCGCGCCGCCGCCCAGCGGCTGGACCGCGTCCGGGTGGCGCCGGGTCGCGCCTTCGATGGCCGCGAGCGATTCCTCGAGGCGGCAGCGGAGCGCGGCCTGGTAGCCGTGACGGGTCTCGAGCAGCGCGGGTAGCGCCGCCTGAACCGGGGCGCCGACCGAAAGGAAGAGATCGAGGATCCACTCGAGCCCGGGGAGCCATTCGGCCAGCCTCGCCTCCGGACCGCACGCCGCGATCCATCCCAGCTTGAGCTGGGGAAGACCGCACGGCTTGGAGATGCCGCCCAGGACGAACGTCGGCGCCGTGCGCTCGCCAAGGCGGCTGGGCAGCGGCCCCTCGCGCGGGGGCCAGACCAGGTCCCCGAATACCTCGTCCACGATCAGGGCCAGCCCGCGCTCCCGGCAGCGCTCCTCGACGAGCGCGAATTCCTCGGGGGCGAGGCAGGAGCCGGTCGGGTTGTTCGGCTCCACGAGCACCACGGCGCGCGTCCGGTCGGTCAGGGAGGCGTCGAGCGAATCGGCGTCCAGCCGCCAGGTCCCGTCGTAGACGAGCCGGTAGGCGTGAACCCCCACGTTCTCGACACGCGCGATCGGCTCGATCAGGGGATAGGAAGGGCGCGGCACGAGCACCTCGTCGCCCGGATCGCACAGGAGCCGGAAGAGGTGCGCATCGGCTTCGCTCGTGCTCGACGTGAAGAAGACGCGATCGGGATCGAGGATGTGGCCCGCGCGTCCGCCCAGGTAGGCCGCGGCGGCTTCGCGGGCCGGGCGGAGGCCGTGC
>DATJEJ010000065.1:0-11353 GCA_035496795.1 Candidatus Omnitrophota bacterium | reverse complement strand
CGCTCTCCCGCGACGGCGACTTCACGTGGGATCTCTTCATCGACCGCTACAACGCCGACCTCGCGAACGACTGGGGAAACCTCTTCACGCGCACGGTTTCGATGATCCATCGCTACCGGGGCGGCATCCTGGCCCGCGCCGAGCCGATCGACGGGCTGGACGGGCTGATCGCGGAGGCGTTCCGCGACTACCGCATCGCGTTCGAGGCGTTCGCCATCGAGCGGGGGATCGAGGCCGCGTGGACCATCGTGCGGCGCGCCAACCGTCTCGTCGAGGAGCGCGCCCCCTGGAACCTGGCCAAGGATCCCGCGCGGGCCGAGGAGCTGGACCGCCTGCTGGGCGCGCTCGCCGTGGCGCTCCAGCACACGGCCATCCTCCTCTTTCCCATCATGCCGTCCCGGGCGCGCCTCCTGTGGCAGACGCTCCGGCTTGCGCCCGTCCTGGAAGAGGCGCGCTTCCCGGCGGAGGGCGCGCTCCTGCCGCCGCCGCCGACCGGCGTGGTGCTGGGCGCCTCGGAGCCGCTCTTTCCGCGGATCGATCGAGCGGTGGCCGAGGGGAGCGCCGCGGGCGGACGTTGACCGGCTCGGTCAAGAACCCATTCCCATGATCGACTCGCACGCCCACATCGGGCGCGCCGACTTCGACGAAGACCGCGACCTGGTGCTGGCCCGCGCGCGCGAAGCCGGCGTGTCGCGGATCGTGGAGGCCGGCACCGACGCCGCCGGGAGCCGCGCCGCGATCGCGCTGGCGCGGAGGGATCCGCTCGTGCGCGCGGCCGTCGGCTTCCATCCCTGCGACGTCGCGGCCGAGCGCATGGCCGAGATGGACGAGATCGAAGCGCTGGCCGCGGAGCCCGAGGTGGTCGCGATCGGCGAGACCGGTCTCGACCTGCACTGGCCGGAGAACGCGCCGATCGAAGTGCAGGAGGAGTTCCTGCGCCGCCACGTCGCGATCGCGAAGAAGACGGGGAAGCCGCTCGTGCTGCACCACCGCGCCGCGGGCGAGCGCGTGGCCGCGCTCCTCGAGCGCGAGGGCCCGCCGCCGGCGGGAGGAACGTTCCACTGCTTCGCGGGGGACGTGGCGCTCGCGCGGCGCGTGATCGCCATGGGGATGAAGATCGGGGTCGGAGGATCGGCCACCTTCAAGAAGAGCCCGCTCCCGGAGATCCTCCGCCAGATCGGGCTGGAGCACGTGGTTCTCGAAACGGACGCCCCGTATCTCGCTCCGGTGCCGCACCGGGGGAAGCGGAACGAGCCCGCCTATCTCGCGCTCGTGCGGGATCACGTGGCCGCCTCGCTCGGGACCACGCCCGCGGCGCTGGAGACGGCCACCGATGCCGCGGCCCGTGCGCTCTTCCGGATCTGACCGAACGCCGAATCCGCCGGCGTCGGGGAAGTCCCGCCGCGAGCGGCTCCGCCCCACGGCGGGCACCGGCCACTCGGGGGCCGCGTCCGGGGTGCCCGGGGCGCTTCGCGATCTGGGCGTGCGGCCCAGCCGCCGCCTGGGGCAGAACTTCCTGCAGGACCCCCGCGTGGCGGACCGGATCGCCGCGCTCGTCGAGGACCAGCTGACCGAGATCCTCGAGATCGGTCCCGGCTTGGGCGCCCTGACCGAGCGGCTGGCCGCCCTGGGGCGGCGCGTCGCCGTGGTGGAGTTGGACCTCCGGCTGGCCGATGCCCTGGAGCGGAAATACGACGCGGCCGGGAACCGGGCCGCGGTCCGCGTGGTTCGCGGAGATATCCTGAACCAGCGCTTGGAGGAGCTCCTGCCGGGGAGCGGGCCCGTGACCGTGGTCGCCAACCTTCCCTATTCGATCACGACGCCCGCCATCGAGTGGGTGCTCGCGCAGGGCCCCCGCGTGCGCCGGGCCATCCTCATGGTGCAGCGCGAGGTCGCCGAGCGGATGACCGCGAAGCCCGGAGGCAAGGAGTACGGCTCGCTCGCCGTCTTCCTCTCGCTTCACGCCGAGGTCGACCCGCTGTTCCGGGTCTCCCCCGGCGCCTTCCATCCCCGTCCCGACGTCGACTCCACGGTGGTGCGCCTGACCCCCCGGCCCTACCCCGGAACGACCGAGGCGGAGCGGCTCGAAGCCGAGCGCCTCGCCCGCGCCGCGACGACGGGGCGGCGCAAGACCGTCGCGAACGCGCTCGCCCACGGGCTCGCGATGGAGCCGGCCGCCGCGCGCCGGCTGCTCGACGAAGCCAGGATCGACGACTCGCGCCGCGGGGAGACGCTCGCGGTGGAGGAGTGGCTCGCGCTGGCGCGGGCATCGCTGAGGCCACGTCCATGAGGTGCGGGAAGACCCGACGGCGACCGCCGTCCCGGCGGAAGAACCGACTCCGGGCGGTGCTCGCGTGGGCCGTGGCCTACCTGGCCGGCGTGTCCCTGGCCCCGCAGCTTGGCCGTGCCCAGGACGATCTCCTCGAGCCCCCTCCGGCGGACTCCCTCGTCCTCCCGTCCTATTCCACCTCGTACGATCGCGACCACACGCGGGAAGCCTGGGGGCAGGATCTCTATTACGGCCTGGACCGGAAACGCACGTCCTTCAACGTGACGGGATCGACGGACACCCAAAGATTTCTGAGGCTCCCGAACAAGTCGACGCACGGCTCGATCAACGGTCAGCTGAACTATGGGCTGATCGGAACGTGGCAATTGGTGCTGCGTGGCTGGTACGACATGAACTCGTCGGTGAACGGCCCCAGCTTCGATGACTCGCGCAACAACCGGATCAACATCCAGACGCAGTACCTTCTCCTCCGCCCCGGTGGCCTGCAAGGCAACTTTTACGCGTACACCGAGTTCGAGCGAAAGCAGGATCTGAATCGGAACAGCAGCATCGCCCACGATCCGAGCGACTCCACCGTCGTCGACTCGTTGGTGGCGAGCCGGGACTCTTCGTACACGACATCGAGAAACGACGCGGTGAGCGCCGAGATCACGTGGCCGGCAAGACGCTGGCTCGAGCTGCGCGAGACGGCGATGGTCTTCAGGAGCCAACCGGTCATCACGAGCCTGCAGCGGTCGTTCATCAACCCGCTGGACGGCACTCAGGGCGGGCGGAGCACCGAGGAGCGGCAGCGGTCCAACAACCCGACGGGAAACCGGAGATTTACGACCGCCGCGACCTATACGCACGGCATGACCAAGGCGGTGGTGAGCGGAGCCACTTCGAACCTGAGCCTCTCCTACTTCGACAAGCAGCGCTTGAGCCAGGAGAATTCGAAACTGGAAAACACGTTCGGCAATTTCACCCTGGATCATCCTCTGATCCGGGGCGTCTTCCTCCATGGAGAGGGCTCGATCACCCGCAATCTCAGCGAGTACAAGCTGAACGCCTCCCAGACACGGCTGGTTCACGATCAGAGGGGACTGGCCCAGGCCACCTACATCGATTCGAGTTTTTACGGGAACGTCAACTTCACGGTGGAGCGCACGAGAACCGAGCGGCATCAGTCGCTCAATGGGGTGGAAGTGGACCGCGCCATGGGCGGGCTCTTCCGATGGCGACGTAGCAAGAAGCTGGTCCTGGATGGGAATGGCTCGGTGTCGCTTCGAATCAGCGACTACAAGAACGATCGAATCGATCAAGACGCTTTGAACAGCTTCTTCAGTCTCGGAGGCGGCTACATGCTCGCCCCGGCCTGCAGCACCACGATTCATTTCTCGCGGGGCCAGAGCCACACGGTCTCCCTGGATCCGAATCTTTCGGGTGGCAACATCGTCAAGACGAGCTATCAGATGAACGCGACGATCGTGTATCTGCCAACGCGGAATTTCGCCCTTCGCCAGAACTACCTCATCAACGCCGAATACCGGATCTTCGACTACGCGGAGATGCAGAACTCGGTGACCCGTGCGCGCAGGGTCGACACGGACGTCGCCGATACTCTCTTCTCGTTTGGCATCATCCGGCTCACGCACAACTTCGTCTTTCAGGATCAGGGCACCTATGCGCGATTCGATGGCGTGAATCGCCGGTACAGCATCGCGTCGCGCTCCTTTGGCCAGACGCTGACCGCGAGCGCCGGAGCCAAGATCGCCCCCGGAGTTCTCTTCCTGGCGACCCAGAGCCTGATCAACAAGAGAGACAGGGATCTGGTGCGGCGGCGCGGGACCCTTCAGAATACGTGGAAGGTGGATCTCTCCCTCCAGGTCTTTCGAACCCTCAGGAACGGGTTCCAGATCGACGGAGCCCTGCGGCGACAGGGGCAGTACGTAGAGGGGCGGGTGGCTTCCAGCGCGACGACGGAGGACGATTGGGTCGCAGGGGTTTCGGTCCGAAAAGCGTTTTAGCGCTCCTGATTCCGGCGTTCCTGTTCGTGGTGGCCGCGGGGTGCGGTCTCTTCGAGCCTCGGGATCCGAGACCGGCCGTGACGCTCCCGGAGCGGTGCCGCATACGCCTCTTCCCCGACAGCGTTCTGACCAACATCGTCCTGCATTACGGCAGGGCGACGACCTGCTATTCGGACCAGGTGGACACGGCCTTCCAGTTCAGCGCGGATCCCCAGGACTCCCTGGACCGCAATAACCAGCCGACGAATCCCTTCGTGGGCTGGAACCGGGACGTGGAGATCCGTGTTTCCCAGGACATCTCCTCCAGCGTGGACAGTATCCGGGTCTTCTTCGACTCGACGTACGCCACCACGTCCACAACGACAAACCCCACGAGGGAAACGCGCTACTACTACTACCACTTGCTCGTGTTCCAAGGCTCCTCGGTGCCGACGCGGTACCAGGGCCAGGCCGAAATGACGCTCCTCCAACGTACGACCGATTACACGTTGGAGGCATTTCGGGATCATCGAGACGGGTCGGGACTGCCGACCTGGGGTAGCCTGCGCGCGGATCGGCGCTAGGTCAGCAACAGACTTGAACTTAGGAGCGATTTGCGGTACGATGGTCGTGCCGGAAATCGACTCCAGAGGGCGGCATCGACCATGACCAAGCGCACCGGTTTCCTCGTGTCTTCGTTCATCTTCACGATCTTCGTCATCGCGGGATGCGGCAATCCGTTCGACCCCAAGGGGGGCGGGCCGCCGCCGCCGCCGCCTTTCGTCTACCCCGACCTGAGCACGCCCCAGAACGTCATCCTCAACCTCAAGTACGCGTGGGAGAAGCGGGACAGCGTCCGGACGCGGCAGCTCTACGACGATGCCTACCAAGGCGTCTCGACCGACGTCGACGGGACGGTCACGTTCACGAAGAACCAGGAAGTCGCGACCGTCTGGGCCATGGGCAAGAGCCAGAACATCAATCGGGTGGAGTTCACGCTGCGGCCCGAGACAACCTGGGTGCGTCTGAGCTATCCGTCCGATCCCGCCGGGTATGCGGCGATTCAGCTCCAGGGAGTGAACATCCAGGTCGACGACGCCGTTCTGGGCACCCAGATCGCGAACTCATCGAACTTCTTTGAATTCAAATTCGTCCCGACGCTCGATGCCGCGTCGCCCACCGATACCACCTGGAAGATCGTCGGTTGGACTGAAATCAAGAACTGACCCATGCTCGTGCGAGGCGGTCGTATGCGGTGGCTGCTCCTCGGAGCGCCCGCGGCGATGCTGATCGCGTGGGCGATGGCCGGGTGCGGCAAATGGCCGGACCGCCATCACGGCGGGTGCGACATCTGCCCCCAGCCGTTCCAGTATCCCGCCTTCGATACGCCCCAGCACGCCATCCTGAACCTCAAATACGCCTGGGAACGGCGCGACAGCGTTCGGACGCGCCTGGTCTACGACGACGCGTACCAGGGGACATCCACCGATTCCGATCACTCCACCCTGACGTTCACGAAGGATCAGGAGGTCGGCGTGGTGTGGTCCATGGGGAAGGATCAGAATATCGTGAGCATCCACTTCACGACTCCGCCCGAGACCACTTGGGTCCGCCAGCACTATGCGAGCGACCCTGATGGATGGGCTGCGATCCAGATCCCGGGGGTCACGGTGCAGGTGGACGATGCGGTCCAGGGAACCCTGATCGCCAGCGGGATGGCCCTCTTCCAATTCAAGCTGGTGCCGACGCTCGACTCCTCCTCGCCCACCGACACCACCTGGAAGGTCATCCGCTGGACTGAAGTGAAGAACTGATTCGCCTCCCCAGGCCCGCACCGCAGCCGCGCGGGCTTTCTTGATTCTCGGCACGCCCCCACCTAATATGCGGGCGGCGCTCTGCGCCTTGCCGCACAACCGTTTCCCGAACCCTCACAGTGGCCCGCAAGACCCGGAAAGCACCCGCGCGCCGCGGACGGTCGCGACCGCGATTCCTCCTGCTCGGCGTCGGCGCCGTGCTCCTCGGCGTCGTGATCTGGCTCGCCCAAAACGGACCGTCGCTGAAGGAAGGAGCGCGCTCGCCCGCTCGGCCGGCGGCGGAGAAGGCCGCGAATCCTGACGCCGACACCCGTGCCGCCGTGTTCGCCGACTCCGACTGGGACCGCCTGGGTCTCCGCCTCCAGTCCGAATACCTGCGCCTCTTCCGTTCCGGCGATCACGCCGCCCTCCTTCGCCTGACCAGCCGCACGCTGCGCGGCGCCCTGGAGGAGATCGGCGTCTCGCGCGCCCTGATCGACGAGCGGCCCCTCGCCGCCGCCGTGGCCGGCGCGGGCCGGGCTCCGGTGCAGTGGCGGATCCAGGTGCCCCCGCGCGCCTCGCTCTTCCGCATCAACGACGCGATCACGCAGGCGATGATCGTGCTGGGGGGGCGGACGATCCGCGGCGCCGAGCGCCCGGCGCAGACGCTGGGCACCGCGCTCGACCTGCGCGTGGGCTACGGGGACCGGGCCACGCACGCGATCGTGATCGAGCCGAGCGCGCAGGTGAGCGACGCCGACGCCAGGATCGCGTTCGTCGTGCTCGACGCCGACCCGCAGTACGACAACCTCTATCAGAGCTATCTCCGGAGCGACGTGCCCTTCACGTTCGCCGTGCGCCCCGACCTGCCGACCACTGGGCGCCTGACGCACGACCTACGGCGCGCCAAGCGGGAGATGTTCCTCCATCTCGCGATGGAGCCGCGCGGCTATCCCCGCGTCGATCCGGGCAAGGACGCGATCCTGCTCGACCTCTCGCAGGTGGAGATCGAAGACCGGATCGCGCGCGGGCTCTCCACGGTGGCACCCGCCCGCGGGGTGGTGAGCCGCCTGGGCGGCGCCGCCGTGAACGATGCCGACGTGATGCGCGCCGTGCTCGGCGAGCTGAAGCGGCGCGACCTTCCCTTCGTGGACGCGCACGGCGCGGGCCCCAGCCTGGTCGAGGAGATCGGCGAGGAGGTGGGCGCGCGCACCCTCACGCTGGGCGCGACCCTGGACGGAAGCGGCAACACGCCGGCCGCGGTCAAGGCCCGGCTGGAACAGCTGGTCCGCACGGCCGTGCAGCGCGGGGCGCTGGTCGTCACGCTGCACCCCAGCTCGGTCATCCTCGGCGTGCTGGAAAAGGAGCGCGACGCGCTGAGGGCGCAGGGCGTGGACCTGGTGCCGGCCTCGGAGATCGTGCTGTGACCTGCGCGCTCTCCGTCAACGTGGACCACGTCGCCACGCTTCGCGAGGCGCGCGGCGGGACCGAGCCCGATCCGGCGCGCGCCGCGGCGCTGGCGCTGGACGGCGGCGCCGCGGGGATCACGGTGCACCTGCGCGAGGATCGCCGCCACATCCAGGACGACGACGTGCGGCGCCTGCGCGCGATGCGCCGCGGCGAGCTGAACCTCGAGATGGCCCTGACCGAGGAGATGCTCGCGATCGCGCTCGATCTCCGTCCCGAGCGCTCCACCCTGGTGCCCGAGCGGCGCGAGGAGCTGACCACCGAGGGCGGCCTGGACCTGATGCGCCACGCGCCCGCGGTGCGCCGGGCGGCGCCGCGCCTCCGGGAGCGCGGCATCGCGCTCAGCCTCTTCCTCGACCCCGAATCCGTTCTGGCGCCGGTCGCGCGCGACTGCGGGGCCGCGATGGTCGAGATCCACACCGGCGCCAACGCGAACGCGACGGGGGAGGCGGCGCTCGCCGCCGAGCTCGACCGCATCGCGCTCGCCGCGCGCGCCTTCCATGCGGTCGGGCTCGAGGTCCACGCCGGCCACGGCATCACGACCGCGAACGTCGCCCCCCTGCTGCGCGCGTTCCCCTTCACGGAGCTTTCCATCGGGCATCACATCGTCTCGCTCGCGATCGAGGTCGGCATGCGCGCGGCGGTCGAAGCGATGCTCGCCGCGATGAGGGCCTAGCCGGGCCCCTGGCGGACGCAGCAACCGGTCCGCTTAACGTCGAAGTCACGACACCGCAACCTCGCTGCCCACCACTCCCCGACCATCCCACGGCACCGAACTCGAGCCGTAACATCGAAGGCAATCCTCCGTAACATTTCGGTTACATGCGGCGTCGTACCATCCGCCGTGCCGATGGAGGAGTCAGCCGGAGCGAGCGCTCCCGAACCAACAGCAGACCTGCGCCAAGGAGTCTCCATGAAGATGGGATGGTGGATCGTAACCCTGCTGAGCTGCATTCTCGTCACGCCGGCATCCGCACAGACGCCGTCCAATCCTCCGCCACCGCCGGTCGCCGGCGACCCCGATTTCCCCCGGGGAAAGATCAGCGGGCTCGTGTTCGGCGACGTGTACTACAACGTGACCGGAGATCCGAATCACGTGTACACGAACGGCGCGGACGACCTGCCGGCGAACCTCGACGGCTCGTCGCCTTCGGCGAGCAGTCCGGCCGTTCAGCCGAAGCTGATCGGGAAGGACCTGAACGGGCTTCAGGTCCGCCGGATCTACTTCCAGCTGGACAACGACCTCTCCATTCGCGTCGCGACCCGGTTCCGCCTGGAAGCCGACAGCAAGGAGCTCACGTCGGGCGGCAAGATCGGGGTCTTCGTCAAGGCGGCCTACGTGCAGGTGAAGGATCTGCTGCCGCGGGGGAACCTGCTCGTCGGAATGACGAACACCCCCACGTTCGAGAACTCCGAGGAGTTCTGGGGCTACCGCTCGGTCGAGAAGACGATCGTGGATTTCCGGGGACTCGCCTCGAGCTCCGACCTCGGCCTCAATCTCAAGGGCTTCCTCGACGGGGGACACCGCATCGGCTACTCGGGGATGATCGGGGACGGCACGGGACAGAAGCCGGAGAATAACCGCTACAAGCGGATGTACCTCGCGGTGCCGCTGCGCCTGATCGAAGACCTCCGGATCGAGCCCTATGTCGATTACGAGGATTTCGCCGGCAACGCCGACCGGGCGCTCTACAAGCTGTTCCTGGGCTACGAGCATCGGCGCGCGGCGATCGGCGCGGAAGTGGTGGACCAGGTGGTGCACGTCGACGGCGCGCGCAACCGGGAGCCGTTCGGGATCTCGGTGTTCGGGCGGGCCCATGCCTCCGACAAGCTGAGCGCCTTCGCGCGCTACGACCGCTGGCAGCCGGACACGCGCGCGGCGAACCGGATCGACTCCGACCTCTACATCGCGGGTCTCGACTGGGAGCCCATCAAGGACCTGCATTTCATGCCTAACGTCGAGGCCACCGGCTATCGCGCGCGCGGCACCGCCGCCGCGCCGCCGCATCACGATCTTCAGGCGCGGATCACGTTCTACTACCGCTTCTCCAAGCCTTGACCGACACCGGAGGAGGACCCATGAACCGATACCTGCGATATCTCCTGACGGCGGCGCTCCTCGTGGGCGTTGCGGCCGGATGCTCCAAGGGAGGCGGCGGAGGCGCCGGCACGACCCTCACCGGCGCGGGAGCCACGTTCCCCTATCCGCTCTATTCCAAGTGGTTCGACGCCTACAAGCAGAAGACCGGCGTGCAGATCAACTATCAGTCGATCGGCTCGGGCGGCGGGATCCAGCAGCTCAAGGCAGGCACGGTCGACTTCGGGGCGAGCGACGCGCCGCTCGCGGACGACAAGCTGCGGGAGATGCCCCACACGGTGATCCACTTCCCGATGGTTGGAGGCGCCGTGGTGCTCGCGTACAACCTCCCCGGTCTCACGCAGCCGCTCCAGCTGACCACCGACGCGCTGGTGGCGATCTACTCGGGCAAGGTCACGAAGTGGAACGATGCCCGCATCGCCGCGGCCAACGTCGGCGTCACGCTTCCCAACCTGGCCATCCTCCCGGTCCACCGTTCGGACGGCAGCGGGACGACGAACATCTTCACGACGTATCTCGCCGCGATCAGCCAGACGTGGAGGGACTCGGTGGGGGCGAACACGTCGGTGTCCTGGCCGAACGGCATCGGCGGCAAGGGGAATGACGGCGTGGCGGGCCAGGTGCGGCAGACG
The DNA here is from genome assembly GCA_035496795.1 of Candidatus Omnitrophota bacterium. Classification (GTDB taxonomy): domain Bacteria; phylum Eisenbacteria; class RBG-16-71-46; order SZUA-252; family SZUA-252; genus DASQJL01. The sequence continues at coordinate 1,088 of DATJEJ010000065.1, read as the reverse complement.
CCGGGCTCGATCGGCTACGTCGAGCTGGCCTACGCCAAGCAGAACAATCTCGCGGTGGCGCATCTCCAGAACGCGGCGGGCGCCTACGTCGAGCCGACGCTGGCTTCGACCACCGCGGCCATCCTGGCCTCCGCGTCCGCGCTGGCCCAGGACGTCCGGACGCCGATCGTGAACGCGAAGGCACCCGACGCGTATCCGATCGCGGGGCTCACCTTCCTGCTCGTCGACGCCGACCAGCAGGACGCGGGCAAGGCGAAGGCGATCGCCCAGTTCATCCAGTGGGCCATCACCGACGGCCAGGCGATGGCCGAGCCGCTCTTCTATGCGAAGCTCCCGGCGGAAGTGGTGCAGGTGAATCAGGCGGCGCTGACCAAGATCACCGCCGGCGGGAAGCCGGTCCTGGCCTCGCGTTGAGCCGGGCGGCGGCACGCTCCGCACCGGGCACGGGTCCCCTGGGTCCCCCGGGTCCCAGGGGTCCCACGGGTCCCCCGAGTCCGGAGACCGCCCGGCCCCTGGCCCGCCGCCGCGGCCTGGCGCTCGATCCGATCTACAAGGCACTCCTCATGGCGGCGGCCGCCACGGTGTTCCTGGTGGTCGCCCTGATCGTCTTCGAGGTCGCGCGCGGCTCGTGGCTCTCGATCAAGACGATCGGCTGGAGCTTTCTGGTCCAGTCCCAGTGGGACCCGGTGGCGGACCATTACGGGGCGCTGCCGTACGTCTACGGCACGCTGGTCTCCTCGCTCCTGGCCCTCGTCCTCGCGGTGCCGCTCGGCATCGGGAGCGCGGTCTTCCTGGCGGAGCTGGCGTCCCACCGGGTCGGATCGATCGTCTCCTTCGTGATGGAGCTTCTCGCGGCGATCCCCAGCATCGTGTACGGCATCTGGGGCTTTTTCGTGCTCGCGCCGTGGCTCCGCACCACGCTGGAGCCGTGGCTCATCGCCAACTGGGGGGCGATCCCGCTCTTCCGCGGCACGCCGTTCGGCATCGGCATGCTGAACGCGGGGATCGTGCTCGCGATCATGATCCTGCCCACCATCGTCTCGATCTCGCGGGAAGTGCTCCTCGCCACGCCCCGCACGCTGCGCGAG